>JALXAE010000238.1 GCA_026992355.1 Syntrophobacterales bacterium
TCAGAAGAGCTGCTGAAATCATGGAAGGCATGGCTAAGGATAAAAAAAACGATTTTAAGAAGTTGTTTTATCTTTACCTTTCCTGCGGAAAAACGGACGCTGCTCTGGATCTTTTGAATGAAGCCTTCGAAACTACAGGAGATTATTCTTTCCTGGTCGAAAAAGGCAAATTATTGATCCAAAATGGAAATTACGGAGGCGGTATAAAAATACTTGAAAATACCCTAAAGCAGCAAAGAGATATTCTGTCCTGTAAGCTTTGGCTAGCAATTGCATATATTCATAAAGAAGATTTCGGAAAGGCCCAAGTTTTTCTCTACGAAGCAAGTAAAGCCTGCAAAAACACTCCCGAATACTCTGAACTGCCCGAGTGCAAAAGCATCGGAATGATATCCTCTGCCCTTAATGTTACTGATACTCACAAATAAATTATTGCTGAAAATGGACAAAATATGCTCTAATGCACAGAATATAAGCATGGAGGGTCTTATTTCAGAGATTTAAATAAAAGTATGGAGGTGTGGTCTATGAAAAAATTGGTGGGTATTTTGCTGGCACTTACATTGGTTGTGGCTGGTTGTGCCACAACTGGTTATCCGCCATCTAAAGCTCAACAGGGAGCACTTCTTGGCACGGGGGTTGGTGCAGCTACGGGTGCTATTCTAGGTGGTGCAATAGGAGGAAGCGGCGAAGCGGCACTTCTTGGTGCAGCAGCAGGAGCTGTGGTTGGCGGTATCGCAGGTGGTATGATCGGAAGTTATATGGACCGTCAAGAGCAGGAGCTACGACAGGCCCTTGCCAACGTGGAGGCTGCTAGTATTCAAAGAGAACAGAACATCCTGGCAGTAACTTTTAGATCCGATGTTCTTTTCGACGTAAATTCAGCGGTATTAAAACCAGGTGCATACGATGAAATAGACAGAGTTGCCTATGTTTTGAAGAAGTATCCTCAGACTATGATACGAATTGAAGGACACACAGACAGCACAGGCTCAGAGCAATACAACCAGATGCTATCTGAGCGAAGGGCGATGGCCGTTCGAGATGCTCTTGTTCAGAGAGGCGTGGATCCCCGGAGGATCCAGGTAATTGGATTTGGAGAATCCAAACCTATTGCTACAAATCAAACGGAAGCTGGAAGACAACTTAACAGGAGAGTAACCATAGTAATTATTCCCCAGCAGGCATAGTTTGTTTAAACCATTCATAAAGAGCTATTGATGTTGCAATTGCAGCGTTCAAAGATTGCATTTCGCCTAAAAAAGGTATTTTAAGGGCTTTTCTTTTCAGATGTGCCGGTACTCCCGGGCCTTCCAAGCCCGGGAGTAATAAGAATTTCTCTGGAAAATGAAATTTTCTAATATCTCTCCCGTTCATATCGAGGGATATGAGAAAATTGTGGGGATAAATTTCTTTTATAGAAGGCCCCCTACTCATCCTGGCGGCAAAAACGGCTCCTGATGATGACCTTACTGATTTGGGATGAAAAGGATTAGCAGCCTCCTTGAGAATCACTATTAAGCTTACGCCAAAAGCAACGCCGGATCTAATTACTGCTCCCACATTTTCTGGGTCTTGAAAGGGTACGAGAAGCGTGCAACCAGGCAAGAGATCCATTTCAAAATCAAAATCTTCCAAGTCAGGAACTTGGGTAACAATAAAGGGATAGTTGGTATTAAAAATATCCAGTTCATTGAACAAATCTTGCTTAAAAAAACATGTCGAAAACTTGTACCGGTTCAAATAAATAATTTTGTTTTCATGCTTGAAAGAACAGACAATCGTCTCAATTCGTTCTGGATATTTTTCGACAAATTCTCCCACAAGTTTTCTTCCAAAAACCACGGTTCTTTGAAATCTCTTGACTCCCTTCCCTCGAAGAATATGTTTCAAATGAATAAAAAAGGGATTTTTTCTACTTGTAATGTATTTTGATAACGAAACCACAATGAACTCCGAATTGTTTTTTTTCACACCAGAATGGCCTATTTCTTATTTAGACAACCATATTCTTGCACTGTATAAACCCGCCGGGCTTCTAGTGCAAGGAGACAAAACTGGAAGAATATCTCTTGTTGACCTCGTAAGATTGTGGATTAAACAGAAATTTTCTAAACCTGGAAATGTGTATGTGGGCCTGGTTCATCGACTGGATTTTCATGTAGCCGGCGTTATGATTTTCGCTAGAACCTCAAAAGCAGCATCCAGGTTGTCACAACAATTTCGCAATAAACAAGTCATCAAGGAATATCTTGCCGTGGTTGAAGGCCGCCCTAAAAAAAGAAAGGACAAATTAATCCACAGATTAACAAGAACAAAGAATAAAACCCTTGCAAATCCATGTGTTTCAACATCAACAGAAAAAAAACGTGATAATCTTGCTATCCTCACCTATGAAGTCATAAAGACAACGGGCAGCGTCAGCTTACTCAAGGTAATTCCCATAACGGGCAAAAAGCACCAGATTAGAGCTCAACTCGCATCTATCGGACATCCAATAGTTGGAGACAGGCTTTACGGGGCAGGGAAGTCAACCGGAAGCGATGAAGTTATTTCATTGTTATCGAAACAGATCACCTTCATTCATCCCACAAAGCAAGAACAAATTACCCTGGAATCCCCTTTGCCCTTTGAGTGGCCGCTACGGAGTGAAACAGACACTTCGAGAGGGGTACTGTGGAGATTTACCGATTTCGATCTAAGCCATATCCACCAAATAGACCACGGCTAAATTTCAGCACCCAGTACATATTTAGCACCACGGCCTTTTCCAATTCTTACCAACACGCCCTTTTCAATCATGTCGTCCAATTCTCTTAAAGCTTGCCTGGATGAGATATTATTGATTTCAGCGTAATATTTATTTGTTATGTAGCCGTGCTCCTTGACAAACTTGAAAGCCCTTTTCTGACGCTCAGACAACATTGCTGGTAATCTGGGCTCTTCATCCGGAGGGATCCTTATATCCTGAGGTTCCCTAACCTCCGCGGGTAAATCACCAAGGACTATTTCATTGCCGTTACATAGAATTATGGCCCTTTCAATGACGTTTTCTAATTCTCTTATATTTCCGGGCCAGGAATACTCCATTAGGCATCTCATAGCATCCTGACTGACGCTAACTCTCTCTTTTCCAACTTCAGAGGAATATTTTTCGACGAAATGTCTCACAAGTAACGGTATGTCTTCCTTTCGTTTTCTTAAGGGAGGAACTTCAATGTGGACCACATTAAGCCTGTAAAATAAATCGCTTCTAAATCGTCCCAGCTCTATTTCTTGCTTAAGATTTTTGTTGGAGGCGGCTATTATCCTTACATCCACCTTTATGGTTTCCATGCCTCCCACTCGCTCAAATTCCATTTCTTGCAGAACCCTAAGAAGTTTTACCTGAAGGTACGGAGACATTTCGCTTATTTCATCGAGAAAAAGGGTTCCTTCGTGAGCCAGTTCAAAACGACCCTTTCTCCTCTGTACGGCCCCGGTAAAAGCACCTTTTTCATGACCAAAGAGCTCACTTTCAAGCAAGGTTTCGGGAATTGCCCCACAATTTATAGACACAAAGGGCTTATCTTTTCTCATACTGTTGTAGTGTATAGATCTTGCTATCAATTCCTTGCCAGTACCTGATTCCCCTGTTATCAAGACTGTGGCTCTGGATGGGGCTATTTTTTCAATGGTCTGGTAAAGTTCCTGCATTACCCGACTTTTGCCAATTATATTGCCAAAACAATACCTTTCCTCCAATTCCCTGGACAGCTCTCGGTTTCTACAAATAAGCCGGTAATGCTCCAAGGCTTTGTTAATCAGTACAAGAAATTCCTCATTTCCAAAGGGCTTACAGATATAATCGAAAGCCCCCATTTTCATAGCTTCCACTGCCTTTTCAATTGTTCCGTAAGCTGTCATCATGATAATGGGAACGTCAGGCTTCGTTCTGTGAAGCCTGTCAAGAAAAGCCATGCCGTCCATACCGGGCATTTTCATGTCCGTAACAACAACATCTGGCTCCATCTCAAGAGCAATGCGAATTCCATCGCGGGCATTGTCTGCGGTAAAAACTTCATACCCTTCATCTTCAAGAAGCTCTTGTAATATAATCAGATAGTTACGCTC
>JALXAE010000239.1 GCA_026992355.1 Syntrophobacterales bacterium
TTGACCACTCTTTCTACTGGAGCATCAGACATCAAACCAGCGATGGGAAGAGGTAGGAAATCCACATTATTTTCATCTGTGCAGACGGAAATTCCACCGCCACATTGAGTCAAAACTCGGGCTGCCGCTATTATACTTTTGTCATCCGTACCTACAGCAATTAAATTGTGATTGTCGTGTGCTATCGTAGAGGCTATGGCTCCTCTTTTAAACCCAAAACCTTTGCAAAAACCAACGGCCGGTTTTGAGTTTTTGAAATATCTGTTCCACACGACAATTTTTAAAACATCTCTTTCTGTGTCCGTAACTACAAGATCCTTTTCAATCTTGGCGTCTTCTACCAGGCTATCTGTGAGAATTGCGTCCTTTATTAGTCCTATTACCCTGATTTTGCTTGACTTTGCGGGTACTTGTAAATCCTTTTCTTGAAGGTCTTTTACAGCCATAGGAGATGGAGGTACGGTGGGCATTTCGGTAACATTTGTCAGCAGTTTTCCATCCTTATAAATTTCCTGACCGTTTTTGAAAACTCTCACACTTTTCCAGGGAGTTAATTGGGGACTAATAGAAAAGTCAGCTAAAGCCCCTGGCACCAATGCTCCTCTGTCTCTGAAGCCAAAATATAGAGATGGTGTCAATGTGGCCAAAGATAGTGCCAGAATAGGATCCAGACCAGCCTCCACAGCTTTGTTTATTTGGATGTTAAGGTGACCGTTGTAAAGTAGATCATCAGGGTGTCTATCGTCGCTTACAAACATGCATCTATGCCAGGTTTTCTCGTTTACTATTTCAATAAGCTGAGATAGGTCCTTCGTTTGGCTACCTTCTCGTATCATTATGGTCATTCCACGGGCCAATTTTTCTTTTGCTTCCTTGCTGGTGGTACATTCGTGGTCGGACCTGATGCCAGATAGAATATAGGCATTTAGTTGTTTTTCCTTAAGAAGAGGAGCGTGGCCATCTATGATGCCATTTTGAAATAGAATGAGTTTGTCCCACACATCCCTGACTCCATTTACAACTCCTGGAAAGTTCATGACCTCTCCAAGCCCAATTACCCTGGGGTGGTTTATGTAACGATAAAGGTCGACACCGGTTAGCTGGCTGCCTGATGTTTCAAGAGGTGATGCTGGAACGCAGCTTGGAAGAACAAAGTAGAGGTCAACAAAGTTAATTTTTTCCGCGCAGTTTAGAAAATATTCTAACCCTTTATGTCCGAGAACATTTGCTATTTCATGGGGATCGGCTACCACGGTGGTGGTTCCCCATCGTACGACAGCTTCGCAGAACTTAGCAGGGCTAAGCATTGAGCTTTCTATGTGTATGTGCCCCTCAATAAAACCGGGGGAGACATAACTTCCATGAACGTCAATGTTTTCGTGAGCATCGTAGTTGCCTGTTCCGATGACTATTCCGGAATAGATTGCAAAATCGGTCTCCTGAATGCTCCCCGTTATGGGGTTGATAAGCTTCGCATTTCTAATACATTTATCTGCCTTGATATCTCCCCTCGAAGCGGCAAGCAATTTCATCCAGGTGTCATAAGATCGTATCATTTCCTGTTTCTCCTTGTGGATGCTTCATGTTTTGTAAGCAAAAAAGGGGATTATATATTAATCCCCCTCTTTTGCAGTTTGTTTTTGTCATGTTTTTTAATTTAGTCCGAGGTTCTTTCTCTGCTTGCTGATATGCTCGATAATGATATCTGCCGCGCGGTTTGGGTCTGGCTGGACGGCAAATGTAGCCCCAACCACATCTTGGAGACCTTCAGTTAAAAGAGAAACTATCTTTTTACTGCCAAGAATGGGTGGCGCTACTCCAAGAACAGTAAAGATACCTGAGGCTACAGCGTAACAGGCGATGGAAACAGCTTTTTCAGAGTACCATTCTGGAGCTGCCGCGGCCAGAGGGAGATCTGAAATGTCAACATTGAGCTCATTGGCTAACGCTGCGGCCAGTACTAAGATTCTTATGTTATCAACACAGCTTCCCACATGAAGTACTGGGGGTATGGAAAGAGCTTTGCACACCTCCTGTAGGCCGTTTCCAGCCTTTGCAATGGCATCCAGTTGTTTTAATCCAGCTTTTCCGTGGGCTACAGCTGCACAGCCAGTATCTACAACGAGTATATCGTTCTGGATAAGTTTGCTTGTAAGAGTTACATGTCCATAGTCGTGTTTTATTTTGGGATTATTGCAACCAACTACACCAACTGCTCCTTTTATGAGTCCTGCCTTGATTGCGTCTATAAGTGGATTTAGTGTTCCTCCCATTGCCTCAAGAAGGGCTTCCACACTGAAACCGCTCATAATTGGAACAGGTTCGGTGGGGATGTATACTTTGTCTTTATTGCGGTTAGAGAAGTTTTCCACTGCTTCCTTAACTATTTCATAAGCTAGTTTTTGAGCGTTATCAGAATGGAATTCCCGATGTTCCATAAAGGGAAATTTAGCTTTGTCGGAAGTTGAAATCATTTTTGTATGATAACATTTAGCAATATGTCCCAAAGAAGGCATAATGCACTGATAATCCACAATCATGGTTTCAACGGCGCCGGAGGCAATAACAAGTTCTGTCATTAGGTGGTTGCCGGCCATAGGAATGCCTTTTCTCATCAGTACCTCATTGCCTGTGCAACACAGGCCGACCAGATTAATTCCCTGCGCTCCTTTGCTGGTAGCCAGGGATTTAATAGATTCATCGTTGGCTGCCTGAACAATCATTTCGGAGACCAGGGGATTGTGACCATGCAACACAATGTTTACCTGGTCTTCTTTCAACACGCCCAGATTTATTTGAGAACTCACCGGTTTGGGAATTCCAAACAGGATGTCCGATACTTCCGTAGCTATCATGGAACCACCCCATCCATCAGCCAGGGAGGTTCTTAAGCCGTGCAGCAAGATATTAGCCCAATCATTATCCACACCCATGTGAGTTCTGTGCATCATTTCCACAACTTCCCTGTCAATGCCTCTCGGGACAATGCCAAGCTTTTCCCATACCTTCAAACGCTTCTGAGGAACTCGACATACAAAACTGACGGCTTTTTGACGAGTTCCAAAATCCTCTTCGAACCGCTCCGCCAGCTTTACGGCAAGTTCGTTTATGTCATCACCATTGGTTTCAATACCGAGCTCTTTAGCAATTCGTCTTAGCTTTTCTTTGCTTGTTATTTTGTAACCTGGTGCCTTGTTTTCTCCAACTGCTTTTAAGATTTCTACTAAGTCCCTGCCATGATCCGAATGAGATGCTGCGCCAGCTGCAATCATTCTACCCAGATTTCTGGCTACAATAATGTCTGCATCTGCTCCGCATACTCCCTTTTGAGGTCCCTCTCCGAATGGATCTATACGGCAAGGACCCATCACACAGTTTCTGCAGCTGAGACCTAATTCACAAAAGCCACATTGAGGTAGTTGAGTTTCATACCGATCCCAGACAGTTTCTATTCCCTCTCTTTCAACTTTTTTAAGCATCAATCGCCCATCTTCTGTGATGGTCCTTTCTTCTATTTTGGTTCTGTCTGCCATCCTTGCCCTCCTTCTGTGGAGAGATTAAAAGTTACAGTTTCTTCAAGGGGTTTGTTCAGAAGAAAAAATCATTTATTGAGAAATGAAGAGCAAAAACCAGCACACAGACAAGATTCGGAGCGTCGCCGATGAGACCAGGTTGGATATAAGGAAGTTGAAATCCAACGGAATGTCTACATCTTGTATTTGCCGAATTCGTCCGGGTCCATATCTTCAAGCAATTCAGCGAGCTTTTCCTTGTCGCTTGCTGACACTATAGGTGTTTGAACTTCTTCCTGGTGTTGACTCGATTTTCTGAAAACCTTATCGCGAACAAAAATAGGAGATCCAGTTCTCAGGGCAATAGCTATTGCATCACTCGGACGAGCATCAATAGAGCTTGTGCGTCCTTCATGGTTAATGTAAATCCAAGCATAGTACGTGTTATCCTTTAAATCGTGGACCTCGATTTTGTCAACTTTGACATCAAGATGATCAAGTATGTTTTTCAGAAGGTCGTGAGTCATTGGACGCGGGAATTGAATGTTTTCCATTTCCATTGCTATTGCTGTGGCCTCCATAATAC
>JALXAE010000240.1 GCA_026992355.1 Syntrophobacterales bacterium
GTCCAGTTCTTTTTTCATTTGTTCCAGTTCCTTTTTGGCGCTATTAATTTCCGTCAAATATTTTGAAATTCTCAGCTTGTTACCTTCGGATGTTTCCAGAAATATGGCAATGGCTGATGTTTTTTCATCAACTTTTAGATACCATTTCCTTTCCATTTGACCTTTCTCCCGGCGTAGAATTTTGAGTCGATACAAGTCTTTCTTTTAAACTGCAAAGGCTGCAAACATCAACATAGCTTGGGAAATCGCATATCCGGCAATTTTTGTAATTCTTTTCAGGTTCTGGAACTGAAGAGCTTTTTATATAATTAAACAGGAAATCTCTTTTCGTGCCCGGCATTTTTGCTTCAAGTAGCTGGAGAGCTTCCAAGAAAATATGACTTGTCGCTCCTTTCGCAAAGGGGCATGCACCTGAAAAATATTCAATTCCTTTTAACTGGCAATAAATACGAATCTCCTCCGCCTCAACTCGAAAAAGGGGCTTAATTTTTGCCGGTATCTTGTCTCCTATTGGAGGCAGATAGGGATACATTTTCTCCAGATATTGGTCCTTGTGTCTTACAATGTTTCCCAGAAGGCGGCTTGCTTCATCATCAAGGTTATGGCCAGTTACCACCACATTAAATCCTCGTTCAAAAGCCAACCTGTTAAGGAGATGCCGTTTTATTGTCCCACAAACGGAGCATATCATTCGTTTGGTCTTTTTTCTAATCTCTGGAAGAGTTATTCCCAATATGTTTTTAAGCTCCACGATCTCAAAAGAAAGATTTCTAGAAAGGGCAAATTTTTCAACGGCTGCTTTTGAAGCGGCAGAAAATTCGTCAATCCCCAAATTGATATGGATTCCCATTGTTTCGTAGCCGAGTTCATCCAGTATTGACCAGGCAGCGAGAGAATCCTTGCCTCCTGACACAGCAACAAGCAGAGGGATATTCTTCCTCAAAGGAAATAATTTAAAGGCTCGGCGAACGGCATTCTGAAAATAATAAAGAAAGCAATCTTCGCAAAAATTTGCATGATGGCTTGGAAGATGAATTAAAGCTCTTTTTTTACACCTGGTACACTTGCTTCTGGAGGGAATTTTACCCAAGGAAATGACATCCAATTTTTTCACAATGCCTCCATTATAGTAAATTCAAATCCCAGGAATAACATAAGGATTTGCATCGGTGGATATTTCACAGGGTTTTTCCAGAATCTTCTGTGCATATAGCGGCAATGTGAAAAGGGTTTCTTGAAGTTGAGGGTTATACCACTTGAGGGAACCAACATTTTGACTGTCTATTACCTTTTTTGCGTCGGCCGAGGTAACTTTTGTAACAGGCTCCAGAGAACATACTGCAAAAGCAAAATCCAGGAGATAGCCGGGAATAAAGGTTACAAATTGATAACAATAAGGAAAAACTGATCTCAGCGTTTTGGTTATTACGTTAAAGGCTTCGGGATAGAAAAAAGGAGAGTCGTTATGAAGAGAAATTACTCCGTTTTTTTTTAACCTGCCTTTGCACAAGCTGTAAAATTCCTTAGTATAAACATACTTGGATGGTTCCATAGGATCAGTAAGATCTAAAATAATGACATCATATATCAAGGACGTCCTTTCCATGAATTTACGACCATCCTCTATAATCAACTCCACTCGAGGATCCTCAAAAGCCTCACCGCATATCTCAGATAGATATCGTTGGCACAATTTTGTCACTTCACCATCAAGTTCCACCATCTGCACATGACTAACGCTTTTGTACTTTAAAACCTCTTCCAGCGCTCCGCCGTCTCCACCACCCACTATAAGCACTCTCTCAGGGTTAGAATGAACAATCATCGCCGGATGAACTAGACTTTCATGGTAAAAGAATTCCTCAGCTTCTGATGTTTGAAATCGCCTGTCCAGATAAAGAACCCGTCCATATTCATCCGTTTCAACTATATCAACTCGTTGAAATTCAGTGTTCGAAGAATGAACAATCTCTTTTACTCTAAGACGCCGTGACATGTTTGCAGTAAGAGCCTCTTCAAACACAAGCTTTTCGTTCATTGATTTAATCAACCTCCGGGACAATTATTTCGCCACGGGCATATAACACAGCTTTCCCGCCTATAACAACCCTCTCTCCTTTGTATTCGCAATAGATTTCACCGCTTCTCCAAGATGCCTGGTAGGCCATTAGCTCTCTTTTGTTCAGTTTTTTGGACCAATAGGGTATCAGCGTGCAATGTGCAGAACCCGTCACAGGGTCTTCTGGAACTCCAACATTGGGCGCGAAAAATCTAGAAACAAAATCATATTTCTCATCAGGCGCAGTTACAATGATGCCCAGAAAATCTTTAATCTGTGAAAGAAGTTCAATGTTCGGTTGCAAGTTTTTGACAGTTTTTGCGCTGTCTAATACAACCATCAGATCACGAGATTTTAACACTTCCTCAGGCTTTGCCCCAAGCGCCTCTGGTATAATATTCGGACACGCAACCGGAACGGGCTCCCGCGCCGGAAAATCCATCATCAGTATATTGCTATTCCTTGTCACATGAAGAGGTCCACTTTTGGTGTGAAAGGTTATAGAATTTCCTCCAATGTTTTCCATTGAAAAAAGCACATGTGCAGAAGCCAAAGTTGCGTGGCCACATAGGTCAACTTCCGAGGCCGGGGTAAACCATCGCAATTCATACTGGGCATTCAATGAATCCCGTTCCACAACAAAGGCCGTTTCACTCAAGTTATTCTCAAAAGCTATCTTCTGCATTGTTGCTTCATGCAACCACTGATCAAGCAAACAAACAACCGCCGGGTTTCCTTTAAAGGGTTTATCGGTAAAGGCATCAACCCAGAAAAAAGGGATTTCCATATCATGCCTCCTCATCAACTACCTGATCAGAAGAGGGTTTACTATCAACACCACACTCTGGGTAAGGTAAGGCCAGGCTGTCTGCCACCTCATAAAGATCCATAAACCACTGTTTCTTCGGTCTCGCATTTTCGATGTCCATTTCTTTTGCCGCATCTTCAAAGGGGGTTTCGACCACTCCCCTGCCTTTTAGCCCCAGGGCAATTGCTTCATCGGAACTGTTTTTTACAAGTTCAATCATGGACAGTGCCGCCTGTGCTCCAAACCTGCATGCCAAAATTCTGTCAAACGCCGTCGGTATTCCACCTCTCTGTACATGACCCAAAATCGCCGTTCTAACTCCAAATCCTCCTCGACCTTCCTCTTCAAATAGCCTGCGTATAAAATCGGTGGTATAGTGCCTTGAAGCTGCTTCACTCCTTAAAAAGATCATCATTTTTTTTCCACACTCAAAGCTTGTCTTCATAACCTCTACGTCATCCGTAAGCTCTCTTATGCTTATACCATGTTCTGGCAAGTATGCCTTTTCTGCTCCGGAGGCAAGGGCCCCCATGAGAGCTAAAAAACCACACTTTCTTCCCATTACTTCTACAATGAAGGTCCTCCTGTTAGCACCAGCAGTGTTCCTGATTTTGTCAATGGAGTCCACAATTACATTCAAAGCGGTATCCGTTCCAATGCTAAATTGTGTAGCCGGTAAATTATTATCAATACTCGCCGGAATTAATATCATGGGTATTTTGAACTCAGGGTAGGTGCTCCTACTCTGTACCATCCTCCATATTTTTTCATAAGTACCCCAACCACCTATAGCTATTATGCCCGCAACGTTATATTTTCTCAAATTCCGTGCTATCGTATGAAAGTCTTCGTCCTCTATAATGGTTCTAGCAGTACCAATTTCAGAACCCGGTTTGTTTATCCAGCCAACCAGCTCATGCCAATCAAGAGGGAAAATGTCATCTTCGAGAAGCCCCAAAAAAGTGTTCCTGGAGGCCAAAACCTTAATACCGTGATTTAAAAGACACCTTCCCACCACGCTAACCGCCGTATTCATTCCAGGAGAGTCTGCTCCCCCTGTCATTATCAATATGGTTTTTTCACCGGTACATTCCTTTGCGGGTGTAATTCTGGTAAGCATTTTTACGAGTTCCAGAGCTCTACGAAAGCTATCGCCTCGAAGCTCTAGAGCCTTAGAATAATTGCCTTTTTCTATCTCCTCCCCTACAGCCCTACTCTTTTGAACGACCTCTTCAAGAGGCGTAGTAACAACCCTGTTTTCTCTCAAGCCAACCATGTGACATTTGCATTCCTCTGGATTGTCTAAAAGCATGTCCACGGCCGCAACACCAAGTCTTGTTGAAAGAACTCTGTCGAAAGCCGTAGGGCTTCCTCCCCTTTGAATGTGACCCAAGACTGTAAGTCTTACGTCAAGGTTAAGTTTACCGGCAATTAGGTCGCATATTTCCTTTGATTTTATGGCCAGACCGTCGGCGTGGCGAGCACCTTCAGCTACCACCACCATCTGGTGTGGCCTGCCTACCTGACGGGCCTTTTTAATCGCATCAAGCATTTTTTTATGCCATCTGAGATCTAACTCTTCCTCCGGAATGAGAACCCACGAGGCCCCACCAGCAAGACCCGCCATCAAAGCCAGATAACCACAATGTCTTCCCATAGTCTCTACAACGAAGGTTCTTTGATGAGATGCCGCGGTAGATGTCAGGTCATCCAGAGCTCTGACAATGTGATTCAATGCCGTGTCTGCTCCAATGGACATGTCCGTCCCGTAAAGATCATTGTCAATGGAACCAGGCAGTCCAATTACTTTCAATTGCGGAATGTTCGAGCCGAGATTAAGAGCCTGGAGGTGTTCCTTCCACTCTTGAGCCAACACATGGGCTCCCATCAAGGAACCATCCCCACCCACAACAATTAAGGCTTCAATATTGTGAGACACGAGGTTTCTTACAGCTTCTCGTCTTCCTACTAAGGTTCTGAAAGACTCCGATCGAGCAGTACCAAGAAATGTTCCACCCTTGCTAATTATTCCTCCCACATCGTGCCAACCTAAAGGCTTGATATTTCCGTTCACCAACCCTTCATAGCCGTTAAAAATCCCGAAAACCTTACATTCTTTGACCAAAGCCCTTCTCACAATAGCCCTGACGGCAGGATTCATCCCCGGTGAATCACCACCGCTTGTCATAACTGCTATGTTCATGATCAAGCTCCTTAGAATTCTATGTTCCTGGGCTTAAGATATTCTCTTAAAAGTTTTTCAAACTCTTCTGCCAGATGAACCTCTTCCGGATTGCATCTCAATCTAACGGTAACTTTTGCGTCTCGGCCGTTTACATGAGGATATAATCCTACTGAAATAGTAGGGTGAGCATTACAAAACCCTTCCACAAAGTCGCCAATAACCCCTTCATGTACCGGGAGTGTCCATTCAAAAACCCTTTTTTGAACCTTTTTTGTCGAAGCAAAAAAATGATCAATTACCCATTTGAACATTGGTTGAAGCATTGATGGGAATCCAGGAAAAGCATAAAGATTGTCTGCGAAAAATCCCGGGGCCCCGGTATCATTTGGAATAAGACCGCTTCCTTCTGGAAGCCAAGCCATTCTTTTTCTCTGACCAGTGAAAAATTTACCATAGCGCTTTTGGAGTATCTTATAACACTCTTCATGTCGGACGAGTTTTCTACCAAGACCGAGCGCAATACCCTGCCTCGTTCTGTCATCATGGGTTCCACCTATGCCACCAGAAACAAAAATAGGAGAATAACTCTGAATTTTAAGGACACGAACCCATTGAGATATTATGTTTTCATCATCTGGCAGCGTAAGCCCAACTTCCGCAGGAAGGCCAACTTCACGAAGGTAAGAAAACATCCATACCTTGTTCGTATCTGTTCTTTCTCCATAAACAAGTTCATTACCCACAGTCAAAACAGCAGGTTTTAAACAATTGCTACTGTTAGAATCCATCGCCTTCGGATTTTTTTACTTTTATACGTCTTTTATCTTCTTCAATAAATTCAATAATCACATCCCATCTTGTTTCTGGCAGATATTTTTCCAGCTTATCCGGCCATTCTATTACCGCTATTCCATCCCCGTAAAATACTTCCCTTAAAGGTATAGTTTCCAGTTCGTCAACCGAGGCTATTCTATAAAAGTCAATATGGTACAATTTTACCTTTCCATCGTATTCGTTTATAAGGGTAAACGTGGGACTGGTCACAGGAACGCCTGGAGGCACGCCAAGGGCTTTTGCAATACCCCTGGTAATGGTGGTTTTGCCAGCACCCATTTCACCCCAAAGAGCCACAATATCTCCCTTTTTTAAGTTTCTTCCTATCTTTTCTCCTATTGATACCGTTTCTTCAGGAGAGTAAGTTTCAAATATTTCGGATCTATCAGTCTTCATTATGGAATTTAAGGCCCCTCCTCAAGTATGGCTATAACTTCCGGGATAACCTCCAAAAGATCAGTTGCAGCCAATCCTCTGGACCCCCATCTCCTGCGTTCAATTAAAAGATCAGAGGAAAAGCCATGTATGTAAACACCCAGGCATGATGCCTCAAATGGATCAAACCCCTGAGACAAAAAAGCTCCTATCAAA
This sequence comes from Syntrophobacterales bacterium, assembly GCA_026992355.1. Taxonomy (GTDB): domain Bacteria; phylum Desulfobacterota; class Syntrophobacteria; order Syntrophobacterales; family Thermodesulforhabdaceae; genus JALXAE01. The sequence goes on from JALXAE010000240.1 coordinate 6,478, forward strand.
CCCGTAAGGATATCCCCCATGCCGCCTGATGCCATTGCAGGATTTCCCGTGGTGTTAATTGCTATTCGACCGTCAGGCGAAGCCACAACAGTTTTATACCCCTTTAACACTACTGTTACATTGCAATCTTTGCTAAGGGATTGCGCAACACCCAATCTATTAAACTGGATATCTGCTACGGACATCCCAATTAATCGACTCATTTCACCGGGGTGAGGTGTAAGTACAATTGGTGCCTTGGCATCTTTAAATACCTCGACATAACCCGCAATGGCATTAAGTCCATCAGCATCAATAACCATTGGACATTCCACTTGTGTTACTAATCGTCGAACCAATTCTTTCGTTTCCCCATTTTGAGACAGCCCGGGGCCAATAGCAAGACACTGTTTATCGGCTGCAAAAGATAGAATTTCTTCTTCGGCATTCAGGGAAACAGTATGTTCAAGAGTTTCCTTAAGAGGCATGGTCATGGCTTCTGTGGTTTTTTCTTCCAAAATTGGATTGAGGCTTTCTGGCACCATAAGGGTTACCAACCCGGCTCCGCCTCTAACTGCAGCGTTTGCCGCCATTGCGGCAGCCCCCGTCTTACCTGGAGATCCCGCAAGGATAATCATGTGACCGGCCTGCCCCTTGTGAGCAATTGGCTGTCTCGGAGTCACCCATGAAGAAATAAGTTCTTTCGTCAAAATGAACCTATTGAAATTTTCTCTCGCAATGATTTCATCTGGTATGCCAATATCTATAACCTTTAATTTTCCAGTGTGTCTGGACCCAGGCCAAACATAATGTCCTATTTTAGGAAGTCCAAAGGTAGCCGTAGCAACAGCTTGAACGGCAACACCCATCACGCGACCTGTAGAACCATCTATGCCCGACGGAATGTCGACAGCAAGAACGGGCACATTTATTTTGTTTATTTCGACTATTATTTTTTCAAATATGCCCGAAACTTCTCTGCTCAATCCAGTACCGAAAAGAGCATCAACAATCACATTGCAATCTCTTAAGGCATCCCAGAAGTCCGAACTTGATCTGTCTTCATTAACAATGAAGACCGGAACGTTAAGTTTTAAAATTATGTCAAAATTTGTTCTTGCATCACCAACCAATTGTTTTGGGTTCTTTGCACAAAAGACCTTAACATCCGCTCCCTTCTGATAACATAGTCGAGCAATTACGAACCCATCACCCCCGTTATTTCCGCTTCCACAGACAATTCCGATAGTTCTCTGCAAAAAATCCGGGACGACTTCCTGAAAGAATTCAAAAGCACCTCTGCCTGCATTTTCCATCAAAACAATGCCCGGTATTCCAATTTCGTTAATGGTAATTCTGTCAAGTTTAGCCATTTCTTTAGGAGTAACAACATACATCCGGATTCTCCTTCCTTTCAGCTAAGAGACTATCCATCGGTAATAACTGTGCTCACAAAAACATGCGGCCGCCACTTTGAAATTGTGAACAAACTTGTACTCAAAACAAACAAAATTATAGACCTTCAAATTCAGTTTATCATGCTGTCACAACAACGAAAGCAACGGCATAGTCTTTCTCATCACTCAGGCTAAGATGCCAAAAGTAAATGCCTCTTTCATTGCAGAACTTAGCTGCTTCATGTGACAGGGCAATGTAAGGACGTCCACCGGGTTCAGATCTTATTTCAATAGCTTTCCATGTTATGGGGTAACGAATTCCAGTTCCAACAGCCTTAGAAAAAGCCTCCTTTGCAGCAAATCTCATTGCGTAAAAGGATATCCGCCTTCTATGCTGAAGATTCTCAGCTTCTATATTTTCCTGATCCGTAAACAACCTGCGCAGGAATTTATTACCCCACCTTTCTATCGCCCGCTCAATTCTGGAAATCTGCACAATATCGATGCCAATTCCTTTTATTTGCATTTGAAAAACTAATATCCCAGCTGAATTAACCTCAGCATATCCCTTACCGCCTGTACCATCCCAACAAGGACAGCTCTTGCCACAATGGAATGGCCTATACTGAACTCTTCTACCTCTTCGATTTTTCTCAAATCTAAAATATTGGAATAGTCAACACCATGTCCCGCATGAACTTTCAGCCCCAGAGAAGCAGCCAGTTTAGCCCCGCTAACCAAAGCTTCGTAAGCACTTTGCCTCTCCTCTGCTTTGCGAGCATCTGCGAAAGTTCCAGTATGCAGTTCCACAACCTCGCAACCCGTTCTGTGTGCGGCCTTGATTTGCTCAGGTTCGGCATCAATAAACAGGCTAACCTCGATGCCATGTTCTTGCAATCTCTTAACCGCTTCTTTTACCTTGTCTTCCTGCTTCAAAACATCTAAGCCGCCCTCTGTTGTGAGCTCCTGTCGCTTCTCGGGCACTAAAGTGCACCTATCAGGTTTTATCTTTGAGGCTATGTTTATCATTTCTTCGGTTATGGCCATTTCAAGGTTAAGATGGGTCTTCACCGTTTGTCGCAGTATCTCAACATCTCTGTCCTGAATATGTCTTCTATCTTCTCTTAAATGCACCACTATTCCTTGAGCTCCCCCCAATTCGGCTAAGGCTGCGGCAGTTACTGGATCCGGATATTTTGCCAATCTGGCCTGTCTAATTGTGGCAACATGATCTACATTAACTGCAAGGCGTGCCATCTTTTACTCCTCTGAATACCACTTCGATGTTAAATACCAATCAATATCATTCTTTTGATAACCCAATAATTTCAATAGCCTCATAGTTTGTTGGTCCATATCGGCAGCTTTTTCTGAATTATCGTGATCATAACCAATTAAATGCAAGATGCCATGACATAAAAGCACATCAACTACTGATTCCAGATTTGTAGAATATTGTTCTGCAATATCTTTAGCCATAGGAACAGATATTACAATATCACCCAAAAGGTAAGGTTCATTGCTCGGATCCAAAGGGTCATCGTGCATGGGAAAAGATAACACATCAGTTGGACCGTTTACGCCCCTGTATTTTCTGTTAAGTTCGGCTATTTCATCATTGTTCGTAAAGAGTATACTAAGTTCAGATTTACTGAAGCCCAAGGCGTTTAAGATCTGTTCCGTTACCTGCTTTGTTCGATTCAGATTTACTGGAATTTGCTGTCGATTTGTTATCAGCACATTTGCCATTTCCAGCTTCCTTTGCTCTGGCTGTTTCGGGATATTCTATGCGTTTGTGATGAATGGTGCTTAATATCTGGATAAAATGTTTAGCAATTTGATGTAAGTCCTTTAATGTCAATTCACATTCATCCAGCTGTCCATCCACAAAAGCCTGATTTATGAGTTTGTTTACCGTGCCCTGGATTCTTGCCGGAGTTGGATTTGGAATAGATCTACAGGCAGCTTCCACCATATCGGCCAGCATTACGAGTCCGGCTTCTTTGGTTTGAGGTTTCGGTCCTGGATATCTAAAATCTTCCTCATTCACGGGCGGTGGATCGGCTCCTTTTTTCGATCCAAGAGCCTTCTCTCTCATGGAAAGAGCCTTTTGGTAAAAATATGATATCAAGCTAGTTCCATGATGTTGCCTTATAATTTCGATTATTGGCTTCCCCAGCTTGTATTGCCTGGCAAGTTCAACACCGTCCTTAACATGAGAAATCAAAATCAGACTACTCATAGATGGTGCCAACTTTTCATGACGATTTTCACAATCGAACTGATTTTCTATGAAATACAAAGGTTTTTTAATTTTGCCGATGTCATGGTAATAGGCAGCCACTTTGGCTAAGAGAGAATTGGCACCGATCGACTTTGCTGCCACCTCTACCATGTTTCCAACTATAATACTATGGTGATATGTTCCGGGAGCTTGCACCATTAGCTCACGAAGCAGGGGATGATCCATTGTACTGAGCTCAATGAGTTTGGTATCGGTTGCATAATCAAACAGATATTCGACCAAAGGAATAAGTCCGGAAGCAAGAATACCTGACAAAATCCCTCCCAATATCGCAGCCAGAACATAAACTGGATAAAAACTCCAGTCCGTATTTCCTTTCAGCTGCAGAAACAGAGCTACCAAAAATCCCTGAAGTATCCCGACCCACATGCCGGCTCGGATAGGTTTCAACCTGTCGCGATAGGGATATAAAGAATGAATCCCGAGAAAAGACCCAAAAAGAAAATAAACGTAAGTCCACAAACTTCCGTAAAGAATTACCGTCCAGAAAATACACGCAACTATGGAAAACAAAATAGAAGTTCCCACATCAAAGAAGGTTACAACCATCATTGCTGCAGCAGCAGTGGGAAGTAACAATACAAGGAGCCTGATATCCTGCGTAGCACTAAATACCTGTGGAACCCCGCTTAAATGCACTTGAACCCAGTTAATACCGAAGGTCAAGAAAGAGGAAATTCCCAAAAGTGATGCAAGAAAAATTAAATCTTTAACGGTCATGTTCTTGACGACTATATGTTTCCTGCCAACATGGAAAGGAAGCCCTATAGCTGTAAAACAGAAAATGAAGGTTACAAAACAAAAAACTGAGTTGGGAAAGGTGTTTACGCCCTTTGCAAAGCTACTTGTTTTAAGTACTGCCGGAACACAGAGCACAGTGAGCAAAATAGCTAGCACAAGACCAATTGAAAATTCCTGTTTGTTTATTGAAAACTTTTTTACTTTTTTAGATGTTTTTTTAACTTGCTTACTCGTACTGTCTGCAGTCTGTAAGGCCATAAGTTATGAATCAATATTTTTATTTGGTTCAGAATTTTCGTAGGCTTGTATGATATCTTGTACAAGCCTGTGTCGAACAACATCTTTTCTACTAAAATAAACAAAGCAAATACCTTCAATGCCTTGAAGAATATCCATAGCTTCCAAAAGTCCTGAAGGTTTATCTTCCGGCAAATCAATCTGCGTTATATCTCCTGTAACAACAGCCTTAGCACCAATGCCTAATCGAGTCAAAAACATCTTCATCTGATCTCTTGTTGTATTTTGAGCTTCATCTAAAATAACGAAGGCATCATTCAGAGTACGCCCCCTCATAAACGCCAAAGGAGCTACCTCAATAACCCCCTTTTGAATCAACTTGGCTGCTCTATCAAAATCCATCATATCATGGAGCGCATCATATAAGGGTCTCAAATAGGGATTCACCTTTTCGGCCAGATCCCCTGGTAAAAAACCCAGCTTTTCACCAGCTTCAACAGCAGGCCTTACCAAAATGATTCGTCTGACTTTTTGTTCCAAAAAACATGATACCGCCATAGCCATTGCAAGATATGTTTTGCCGGTTCCCGCAGGTCCTATGCCAAATACGACGTCGTATTGGCGGATGGCATCAATGTATTCTTTTTGCTTTTCGCTTTTAGGCGTTACGATTTTCTTTCTGGATGTTACAAACACCCTGTCACAAAAAATATCCTTTAACCTGGCATTTATATTTTCACTAAGAATACGCGAAGCGTAAACAACATCACTTGCATACAGGGGATAACCGCCTTTAATCAATTCAGCCAATTCCCGGAATAATCTTAACGATACCTCCACCTGTGGCGGATCGCCCTCCACCATGAATTCGTTACCCCTTAAATGAACCTTAACACCTGTTTGCTTTTCTATGATTTTAAGATGGCTATTTCTTTCTCCAGCCAACTGCCTAACGACGTCAATATCGTCAAAGGCACAATATTCTCTCTTAAATGCACACGCAACCTTTGCCACTCCCTCTTATTACCTCCTCTTTTTTATTATGCACTTATTAGAAACATTGGATGCGTAATTTTACTTTCATTAACAGTCAAAGCAATCTAAATGTTAAATGCAATTTATTCTAGTCCTTTATTTCGAAAAGCTTTAGTCCACTTTCAGCATCTTTTATTCTTACACCTTCAATACCCTTGATTTCTATAATAACTACTTCTCCAGTAAGCCATACCTTTACCCCGGCTCTAGAACACCCAATAGTTGCTCCTCCCTCCCTTCCCGATACAACATGCATGTGAAGAACCGGGTCGCCATTTTCGTCCGGAAACAACGTTCCAACTCCAAATATTTCACTTGGACCCTTCAATGCATAAACTATTGGGACTATTGTATCCTGAAAGGATTTATCGGGGCCCACTATTACCTTACTGTCATCTGCTGCCCCGCCAAGAAAGAATACAACAGCCCTGAGAAGATTCATCCTTTTGGCAAACTCTTCAATAGCTGTCGGTATTTCATCTCCATCTTCTAACTTTACTGTGAAAATCCGCCCAATTTCCCCTTGTTGAAATTTCATGAAAGATTGCCTCCTTTTTATTCAGCAAGCCATTCTTCAAGTGTCAAAGGTTCCTGAAAGATTGTTTCCGGCGCGTGATCGTGCATGAACCACCTGCATGTCACATCTACTCCTTCTTGAAAAACAGAAATAGGCCTGTCTGAGGAGACGGTAACGACTATCACTCCCGGACGGTGAGCAGTAAAACGCAGGGCTGAATTATATCTGGCACCTCGAGACCTGTCTTCATTGGAAACAGCAAGACCATCAAGAAGGCAAGAAAAGGCATGGAGTTTCAAGTCTATGCCAATGTGAATAGCCCCATCTAACCTGGCTAAGTCAGAAGCAAGTCTCAGGTTGTCTGGGTCGGTTAAGTCCAGAGGTTCTTCAAGTCTCTGTCCGGAAAGAGTAAGAGAGCGTTTATTCAGGTCAATTACCAGGGCACAGCCATGTTTGTTCATTGCGGCAGAACGAACAATATGCAAGGCTATTTTCAAAATCTCGTCTTTTATTTCCTCATCTACATTGGCTTCCAACAGAAGCTCTTCAAGCTCAACCAGATGAGGTTCATGGTTTGTCGCATAAAATTTGCCATCGGAAAAGCTACAAACCTTGTTGTCGCCTACTGAAACAAAACCATAGTTTTTTCTGAACTCGGCAAGAATTCCCGGAAGACCTGGCCTGTATCTGGATACACC
>JALXAE010000241.1 GCA_026992355.1 Syntrophobacterales bacterium
TTTTCTGGTATATTTTGTTTCACCTTTTAGGTGCCTCCTTTCCTTTGTGTTTGGACAACCACATTTTACCGGAAAGGAGGCTTTTTGCATTTAAAAACAGCCAGTTATTTTGTCACAAACTCACTAGTACATGCCGTTTAAAAACGGGAACCGCATAATTTGGGTTGAACTGTACTTTTTCCTCGCCATTTGCTTTTCTCCTTTCACTGTTTTCTTGTTACTTCAAACAGCGAAGGCGAACAATACATGTTGTCGAAAAAAGGGGACCACCTCAGAAAGAAGTTGAGGTGCCTCCAGGTCTTTTCTTGAAAATCATGAGCTTTGCACATCTTACCGCATACAGGGCATGGATATTTTGAACCACGGTCTGCCCTGATCTTGATCCTCAATTCATGCGGGTTCTTGCTGGTATCAAGAACCTGTCCCACAATCCTCCAAGGTGGCTGAATACCTAAACCAAGAGAAATAATGTCATACTCGTTCACCCTCTTCACCTGGATTTGTTTTCTATGGATTTGATACCCCATATATCAAATCCACAGAAAACGTCGAGGAAACAAAAAAAATTACCCCCCAAATTACCCAATAGCCTTGGCTTGCTCTAAGGAAACCAGACCCCACTGAGAAGTACTAGCTCCAAACGACTGTTCGGCTTCAAACACTGCTTGTTATTCCTATGTAATTTTAGGCTTTCTAATAAAATACCTGTGTTTTCGAAAATAATAAATCAAGCCACGAAGATGATTGCAAAATGCCTTATTGATTCTGAAACCCCGTGAAATCTCTTGGGTGTGATGTACGCAGGCCACGTCTGGTACATACATTACTTTATAGCCGGCTTTCCATACGCGAAGACAATAGTCAACATCTTCCGGAGCGTAAAATATATTTTCATCTAATAAGCCTACTCTCTCCAAAATATCGTGCCTAAATACCCATAACGCAGAAATAGCGTAATCCACCTCCCGTGGACTAGTAGTCACCTCCGGAACCTTCTCTTTGTTTTCAATCAATTTAAGAAAAAAATACCGAAATATTTTTGTAAAAATTGTGGGAAAAACATCAGTAGATCTTTGTAGAGTACCACTAGGATAAAAAAGTCTTGGAGCTACTATTCCTACATCCTTATTATCGCTGAGAACGTTGACGAGACGACTGATGGTTCCTTTGTTCACTTCTACGTCTGAATCCATTACGACGAGAAATTTTCCTTTGGCTTTTTTTAGTGCGAGATTGCGGGAATAGGTTGTACCATAATTTTTTTCCAAATAGATCGGCGTGATTGAGTCAGCGTATCTATCAGTTAAATTTTGGATAATTTTTTTTGTCCTATCAACGGATCCATTGTCAACAATAAATATTTCATAGAAATATTCACCCTCGCAATCCGCAATAAAACTGCAGACCGAATTTTCAATGTATTTCTCAGAGTTCCAAGTGAGTATAATTGCAGAAATATCCAATTCCTTCAGCCTTCTTTTTTCAGCTGGGGGGTTATAATGATATGTATTTCCTGATACGCGGACCTATCCAATTAACGACGGAGGAAGGAGTGTTGCTCCAAACAATTTCTGCCACGTGTCTTAGCCTACTACGGTACGAATTTTTTAAGCGCTCGGGAAATACAGGTAGTCCATTTGCCGACGATGCAACCCTGCACCAATAAAGCATTTTGGGGATAGCCCCCCACTGCATCTTGAAGCGATATGTGCCTTCATTTGGGGTAGACCGGCCAAAATCGAATTCTTTATAACCATTATCTGTCGCCCACGACAGGAAAGTCCAATAGAGCAACATGTTAGGGGCCAATCTGTTATAGGTCCGAAGAGATGATGACCAAGGAATACAGACCTTTTTATTGAGTGTCAGGATAATTCCAGCAGCCACCGGCTCACCCGTTTTCAGATAAACGACGCAGACCTTTGCGGCTTCGCGATAAATAGACAGCAAGACATCAAACCAGTTGTACGCATGAACAGGGGAACCAAGGGCGTGCATATTTAAAGAAAATACGTGATAAAAATCGTCAAGAAGTTCAAGGCCGCCAAGCCTGGCCTCCAGCCCCTCTTTTTGTGGGCGGCGAACCTGGCTGCGAAGCTTTGATTTGAAACCATTCCACAGGGCTTCCGATGAACCTGGCAATGTAAGCAGCATTCGGACTTTGTGAAACAAGACCTGAAAAGGTTTATTGCTTTCAATAATTGGATTTTTGGCAGAGCACCGAAGCTCTATTCCTGAGGCACCAAGTTGCTGTGCTAGGTCTTTACACTTGGAAAGCAACGCCTGCTGTGTTGAAGGATTACCCAAAGGCCCGCCATAATCACAGTAAGGGAGAGAAATAAGTGTTTTACGACCCCAAGGCATTCGGAAACAGATAAGTGGCAAAATGCCGACTAATGTGCCAGAGCTGTCCTCTGCCAATAGGTAGTAGGCCTTGTGGCCGTAAGCTCGTTCTACCGCTGCCTTCCAACCAAAGAAATGATAAGGACCGGCGTCGGGATTGCTGGAGATGTAAGCATCCCAAGTGGACTGATCGTTATCGGTGGCGATACGAATAATCATAAACGGTTCACGGTTTAAGGTGCTATCTACAGCTATTACAACATCGATGTCCAAGGTTTTATATTAGCCATGGACACACATGGACGGACATAAACAAAATTCCAGGGACAGGCCATCACGACTATTTGTATTTTTTTCATTGAGAGGGGTTATGAGTCATTAGCTCGCCGCTCTCACGTCATTAGAAACGATGAGGAAAGACATTTTTCATATCCGTGAAATCTTTAAGTCAAGAATATGCTGGAGAATCCGAGACCCAGCCTTTCCGTCCCAGTATGGAGGGATTGCCCCCCTGCTTCCCATTACCTGATAGGATTTCGTGAACAGTTTCAAGGATCTTCTTTGGATCTGTACCAACCAAGTAGTTAGTTCCCATAGTAACGGTTATTGGACGCTCTGTATTTTCCCTGAGCGTAATACAGGGGACATTGAGGAAAGTGGTTTCTTCCTGGATTCCCCCAGAATCGGTGAGAACCAAAGTAGCATCTTTAAGAAGATGCAGAAAATCAAGATATGTAAGCGGCTCTATCAAATGCAATCCTTTTCGGGAGGTTGCCTGGTCCCAAAGGCTAAAGCATTTCAAGTTGGCCTTGGTCCTAGGATGAACAGGGAATATAAGGAAAATCTTTTCTGAAATTTTAAAAAGACACTCTAAAAGGGTTTCAATATTCTCTTTAGAATCGACATTGCTGGGTCTATGAAGGGTGACCAGTCCATAATCCCCATTGATATCAAGGGTCTTTTTAACGGGTCTTGTCCGGGCCTTTGCAAGATGGCGTTTTAAAGTGTCTATCATTACGTTGCCTACCAAAAATATTTTTTCGGCAGGTACACCTTCGTTTTCTAGGTTTTCTATAGCATCTTCTTCTGTTACAAAAAGAATATCGCTGATGGCGTCAGTTAAAATCCGATTGATTTCCTCTGGCATCGACCTGTCTTTTGACCTTAGCCCTGCTTCGACATGCACTATCAGTGGTCGGGAAAGGCCAAGTCCATTTGGAGCGGAATAAACGATTTTGGAAGCAACAAGGGAACAAGCTATAGTCGAGTTCACATCTCCAACAACCAAAAGTGCATCTGGCTGAAATTCTAACAACACTGGCTCAAAACGTTTCATTATCTCTGCCGTTTGGATGGCATGAGATCCAGAACCGACTCCAAGATTTACATCAGGCCTGGGGAGGGCCAACTCATCAAAAAAACATTGAGACAGCTTTTCATCATAATGTTGGCCAGTATGAACTAAAGTATGCTCAACATAAGGGGCCTTCCCCTGGGTATTATGGGATTTAATGGCCTCTGTAATTGCCGCAATTTTCATAAAGTTGGGTCTCGCCCCAGCTACAGACATTATTTTCACATCTACTTCCCTTCATTTCGCTATTGAGGTGGTCCCCTTTTTTCGACAACGTGTATTGTTCGCCTTCGCTGTTTGAAGTAACAAGAAAACAGTGAAAGGAGAAAAGCAAATGGCAAAGAAAAAGTACAGTTCAAAGTTCAAGGCCAAGGT
>JALXAE010000242.1 GCA_026992355.1 Syntrophobacterales bacterium
CCAACTGGCGAAAGGATGGCGGTCAGAACTTGCCCATCATACCATCGGACAAAACCCACGGCTTTTGGGGATTAAAATTGTCACTAATTTTGTCCCATCCTTGCTGGAAGTGGTAGCCTTTCACGATTTCATCGTAGTTATGGCATGTACCACAGGTTTGTCTTGGACTGTAAGGCTGATCAGCGTTTTCGCCCGTTAAGGGATTTATGATTTTTCCGTCTTCCGTTTTTAAATAGAAAGGAATACACGTTCTCCTAGCTGCATGAGATTGAAACGTGAGTGCGAAAAATGCCACAAGGAGAATGAAAACTACAGGCGAAACTTGTTTGGTCATCAATAACCTCCTTTTTCTCTGAGATTTAAATTGGTGAACTCCATGCTATTTTTCAGAATCCTTTCGCAGAAATAGCAAAAAAAATGCCCAGAGGTTGGTTTGATGGTTTTCTATATGAAGTTTATCTGAAAGGGCAAAAAGATAGGGAACGATCTAATAGCCTGTGGAAATGTTTAAGAATCATAAATCTGGAGGTGGTTACCGTGACTAGTTGCGGGTTAATTAACGCTGAGTACATGTTTTTTTGAATGGAGAACTTTAAAATTGATAATAAAAGGTGGTATCTTCATAGCCCTTTGAAAGGATTTGTGGAAACTTGAATTTTTTTACTGTTGTAGAGTGATTCTCAAAAAGAGGGTTTAGCGATGAAGCTTTGTTTGATGGATGGCAATGAAGCTATTGCTCGAGCGGCTGTCTATGCCGGATGCCGGTTTTTTGCGGGATATCCCATTACCCCTGCTACCACCATTTTTCATGAAATGTTGAAGCTATTGCCACCAATAGGGGGAATCTGTATGCAGGGTGAAGATGAGATTGCATCAATTGGTTTTTGTCTGGGCGCCTCACTGGCCGGTATGAAAGTTATGACAGCCACTTCAGGGCCTGGGATAAGCCTTTATAGTGAACATATTTCTTTTGCCATAGGGAGCGAAATTCCAATAGTTATTGTCGATGTCCAGAGGCTAGGTCCTTCTACAGGGTCAGCAACAAAGGGAGCGGATGGGGATATCCAGTTTCTTAGATGGGGAAATTCTGGTGGGCTTCCCGTAATTGTGTTGGCACCAGTTGATGTGCGGGATTGCTGGATTCTTACAGTTCATGCTTTTAATCTTGCGGAAAAATACAGGTGCCCAATTTTTATAGCATCAAATAAGGAAGTGGGAATGACAAAAGAAACGGTAGATCTTGATAAAATAAAGCTACCTCCTGTTGTTAACCGGAAGATGGCCCAGGAACATGGTTCCTATCTGCCCTATTTGGCTCCAGACGATTCTTCACCTCCTCCTTTTCTTCCTCTTGGAAGCCGATGTCTTGTTCGTATAACCTCATCAACTCATGGACCCGATGGTTATATAACAACAAATCCTGATATCATTGCTAAATTTCAAGAAAGGCTTTTTAAGAAGATAAATTCTCGTGTGGATGATTTTAGCTTCTTCGATTTCCACGAATTTCCTGGGGCTGATACCATCATAATTACTTATGGAGTATCAGCAAGGGCCGCTAAAGTTGCAACTATCGCTTTAACTCAAGATGGAGTTCCTACGTCTCTTTTAACCTTAAAAACTTTGTGGCCTGTGCCTGAGAAAGTGATAGTGGAAAAGGCTAAGTCCTATTCTAGGGTGGTGCTTGTGGAAATGAATCTCGGGCAATACATTAGGGAAATAGAAAGGCTGCTACCGGATAAGGAGATACTTTCTATAACTCAAATGAACGGCTTGTTAATCACACCTGAACAGATTCGGGAGGTCTTGAAAGGATGAGCAAGGAAAGTTTTCTCAACACAGACAGGCCACCGGTTTTTTGTCCGGGTTGCTCTCATGAGCGTGTAGTATATGCTCTAGACAAAGCATTTCAAAGACTGAAGTTTGAACCTCACCAGATAGTGCTTGTTTCTGACATTGGATGTTCAGGGCTTTTCGATACTTTTTTTAATACACATGCTGTTCATGGCTTGCACGGAAGAGCTTTGACATACGCTACAGGCATAAAAATGGCGCGACCGGATCTTCATGTTGTAGTGACTATGGGGGACGGAGGACTTGGCATAGGAGGCGCGCATGTTATTAGTGCATGTAAACGAAATCTGGATATAACCCTTCTTGTTTTAAACAACTTTAATTACGGCATGACGGGTGGACAGTGTTCTGCCACCACTCCGTCCAGTGCCGTCGTTTCATCGGGATTCCTGAACCGTCTTGAGAAACCTCTGGATGTTTGTTTGCTTGTTAAGTCAGCGGGTGCTGGATGGGTAGCCCGGACATCAGTTTACGAAAAAGATTTAGTTTCCAGGATAGAAGAAGCCATAAATTTTGATGGCTTTTCTGTGCTGGATATTTGGGGAATTTGTACAGGCCGATTCGTGAAGCGTAACAAAACAACACCGGGCAAGATAAAGGACGAAATGAAAGCGTTACCCCCATGTGAAGGGATTGTCCCGGAAAATCAACGACTCGAATATAGTAAACACTATCGGAAACTTGCTGTGAGGAGTTCCAGATCGCCTGAACCTCTTTGCATCGAAGCTTGTCACCGTCCCCCAGATTACAGACGTCAAGAAGTGATAATACTTGGGAGTGCTGGACAGAGAATTCTTACAGCAGGAGAGCTACTCTGTATTGCGGGTGCTACTGCTGGAATGCATGCATCCCAAAAAAGCGATTATCCTATCACTATCATGAGGGGACATTCCGTTACGGAGGTAATTTTGAGTCCTGAAGCTATAGATTTTACGGGTATTGAAAACCCAACGATAGTTGTTGCGATAGCGGAAGAGGGTATCAGGCGGAGATCTTCGGTTTTTTCCAAAGTTTCAGAAGATGGAGTGGTTTTGGTAAGAAAAGGGCTCCATATTCCCAAAACCAGGGCGTCGGTTATCGAACTAGACTTTAAACAGAGAAACATAAAACCTCAAGATTGGGCTTTAGCGTCTTTAGCATGGCTTGCTTCTAAGAATATTGCTCTGAGTATTCCTATGCTTAAATCTGCCATAGAGATTCGCTTTCGAGGATCCCCGGCTCTGGAACAGGCAATAAAAATAGCTGAAATTTGGAGTTAAAACATCGTGATCGTAAAGTAGCAAATGTTTAGGTGCTATTGGTATGGTTCGTACGGATTTTAAAATAGTTTACAGTGATTAACTACCAAAGAGAGAGCAAAGGGATGAACAAATGGTGCATTTACTCAGCTTTATAGTAATTACGTTGCTTTATGCTATTTCTCTGTGGATTGGCATGAAACTCACCAGAGTAAATGGAACATTTCTAGCCGTGTTTGCTATCGCGTTGATCTCATCTTTTTTTGGATTTGTTCCACACGCAGGCGGGATTGTGTCCATAGTTGTTATGCTTGCTTTAATTTGTAAATGGACGGATGCAGAATTTTGGCCTGATGCTGTGCTTTTGGTGATTGTTGCTCGCGGTGTTGGTTTTCTGGGTGGATTATACCTCTTGCGGCTCGTTCATAGAGCAATATACCCAATGTAGCGAATATAAAATCGGGACTACAAACCGGGCCCACGCCGTTAAAAGGGAAAAAACACAGGCCCACTTTTCAAATGCCACATAAAAGTATGCAGCAAAACCCGATTTCTGCCCTTTCCTCAACTGAGCCTGTAATATTGGCCAAATCTAACCAACCATTTTTTAAAAGATCTCAACATATATTATTTAAAATTCGCGGAGCGAAAGAACACAGCTATTTCTCCTGCAGTCGACTAACTCTAATTATTTCAGTCAACTACCTTTTACCCATGGTTTTCCTACCGGCAAGTTAATGCCTACTTCTGCATAAATTACATGGGCCATGAGATACCAAGCTAAGAGGGCGCACACAATAAGATCATAAGCAGCAAAAGTACCTATGGCCTTGTTTCCGGCAAGTTCCTTTATGTCTAGTCCTATAAAACCGATCAGTAAGGTAAGGAAAATCCAGGCCAGGCAGCTGTGGTGCTTAAGCGATGCAATGAAAAGGATTGCCGTGAAGAATGTCCACACCAAAAGAAAATAGCCCAAATCATGCCCGGTCAGCTTCAGTACGGGATAGGCTTCAGTAAGGGTTTTATTCGTTCCGAAAATTACATAGAAGCAAAGTGAAATCCAAAAAGCACCGTAACCGGAAAAAGCACAAAAACCAAAATTATTTCCCGTTCTAAACTCCAAAAGCCCCGCGATTAACTGAGCTGTACCGCCAAAGCATAAACCCAGCCAAAGTACCGGCCCTATTCCACACCACCCCAAATTATGGAATTGAAGTATCAGGGTGGTCATGCCAAAACCGCCAAGACCTACCACAGCCGGATTTCCTAACTTAACTTCACTCATTTTTCCCCTCCTCTTTTTTTAAAAAGGAACTTACCAAACCGGCTGCAGGTAGTGCTCTTCCGCTCCGCGAAACCCAATGGCTATGGTAAAATAAGTTGAAAAATCAGGATGATTGCCGTATCCAGCTTTACTTTGGAATGATCTATATTCGAAGATTTGGATATGTGTCTACTCTCTTGAACACCGCAACTACTTTTCCACTGGAAAAGGAGTCTCCTCATCAAAAGGAGCGAAGACTGAACGTGTATGTATGCTCTTCTTTAGTTATTCCTATCACCCCCTTCTAACGAAAATGCGTGATTTCTCTAGCTACTCAAAATTTTTGCTCTTCTGAAAGGTAAATGTCAATAGTCAATTAAGGCTTTTCTGAGGTTTTTATTTTCTAGCTTTGACAACTATGGGCTTTTCTCCAAGCTTCTTTGCAAGTGCAGATGATAGCTTTCGAGCAGAGGTTTCATTGCCGTATACTGGAATTCGCACAAGGTATAGTGCACCGTACTTGGCATGATGCATTTTACGAATGACACTATCATATCCAAGTGACTTCAAACGCTTCACAGCATTCAGGGCGTTCGCCTTTTTGGTGAATGCTCCCACCTGAACCCAATAGGTAATGTTATTAGAGGTACGTTTTTTAACGGGAGCATTTGATGATGAAACTGACTTAACAGTCTTATCCTTCACTACACTTTTTTTCACACTAGCAACTGAATGTTTGGTCTTTTCCTTTTCCTTTTCCTTTTCCTTCTTTCCCAATTCTTCCTTGGCTGGGGATATTAAGCTGTAAATTCCCCCTTTTTTACCCGCCTCTAAAGCAAAGGAATCACCTTCTTTATTCTTTTCCGTTTTTGCAACAACAAGCTTCTTATTCTTTTCCAATTCCTTTAAGGCTTCAGTTGAAACTGCCTGTTTCAACTTGTCTTCATTCTTTTTCCTCTCAAGCCGAGCTTTCTCTTCATCTACATATGGATTTACCGTAATGGCATGCTTTTGAGGCTTTGGTAATGTTCCACCTCCTTTAATACTCTCTTTCTTTTCTATTTTCGCAACAATCACATTGCCCGTTTTTTCGGATTCGTTAGATTTCCCAATACTTTCCTTTCTAACAACTTCTTTGGGAATTTTTCCCTGTACCACAACGTGAATCCCTCTTCTTTCCAAGGGAATCTTTCCGAAATTTCTAAAGGATTTCTTTTTAAAGGGATAGTTCATCCACAGAATTGGGATTATAAGTAACATCAGTGCTAGAATCATAGCTATCCACAGTATTCCCTTGGGGTTACTATCTCGACCTCTCTTTTTTGCGTATAATTTTCTAGCCATTTTATTCGCCCTTAAACCTTTGCTTTCTTATAGGCCTTTAAAAAACCATCATAGCTCCTTGCAATGGTGTCATCATCAACGCAATAGGCTACTCTGAAATGACCTGGGCCTCCAAAACCGGAACCTGGAACAACCAGAACAAGCTCTTCCTGTAAAAGCCTGACGAACTTGACATCGTCAGGAACTGGAGATTTCGGAAATAAGTAGAAAGCACCCCGAGGGGTTGTGCATTCGTATCCTATGTCAGATAGTATTTTTAGCAACTTATCTCGCTTATTTTTGTAAACTTCTGGATCTACCGATACCCCTTGAAGCCTGGCTACGAGTTTTTGCATCATAGCTGGTGCATTTACAAATCCCAGAATGCGATTAGCTAGTATTAGAGCGTTGGTAACCTTCTCTAAATCATAGATCTCAGGATTAACAACAACATAACCTATTCTCTCACCGGGTAAACACAAATCTTTGGAAAACGAAGTAACAACAAAGCTATGTGGATAAATATTAAGAATCGATGGTACTCTAACCCCGTCGTATACGATCTTGCGATAGGGTTCATCTGCTATAAGATAAACAGGATGATTCAATTCACTGCTTTTTGCATTGAGTATTTTTGCCAACTCTCTTAAGGACTCATCATCGTAGACTTGGCCTGTAGGGTTGTTTGGGGAATTCAATATAACAGCTTTGGTACGTTCGGATATAGCCTTTTCAACGGCTTCCAAATTCAATGAGAAGTCCTGATTTGTAGGCACAGTTTTCAAGATACCACCGTGATTTTCCACATAGAATCCGTATTCAACAAAGAAAGGAGCGGGTGTTACAACTTCATCTCCCGGATTTAGAATTGCTTTCAGGACAATATTGATTCCTCCAGCAGCACCACATGTCATAATAATATGGTTTTCTGTTAGATTTATATCCTGCTCCTTTGACACATATTCAGCTATGCGCTCTCTAACCTCAGGATATCCGGCATTTGGCATGTAAGCATGAGAAGGCCCCGTAGACTCCATCGCTATATTTACAAGCTCTTCGTGGAGTTTGTCAGGGGGATAAACGTTCGGATTCCCAAGACTAAAATCACAAACCTTATCAGCGCCATGAATTGCTTTGAGACGAGCTCCCTCTTCGAACATTTTTCTAATCCAGCTACTGCGTTCCATGTATTCTAACATTTTTGTGGAAATAACCATCAACAACCTCCAATCCGCAGTTATTTCGACCAAATAAGTGAATAAAGGCCGTAATGAGTTTTATCTAGCCGTTTTAAGCCAAGCTTTTTAGCATAATTTAACACCAGATGGTATTCTTCTAATCGCAATGTTCTGTTGAAACCGGGAACAGATGATGCCAGATGACATGGCCTATAATGACCCATTATGTTTACATAGGTATTTTGAGATACCTCCGCAGCAATCCACTCAAGAATTTTAAAACTTTCCTCTACTAATCCAGGAAGAACAAGGTGTCTCACGAGAATACCTCGTTTTGCAATCCCGCTGTCAGTGATGACTAAATCTCCAACTTGCCTGTGCATGGCCTTAATAGCCTCTTTTGCTATACTAGCATAGTTTTTTGCACCACAAAGTTTTTTCGAGACTTCCTGACTCCAGTATTTCATATCTGTCAGGTAGATGTCCACGGTTCCATTGAGAGAATGGATAACCTCCTCTTTTTCAAACCCGCTGGTATTGTACACTATTGGAATATCAATGCTTTTTGATTTTACTTCTTTAACCACCCATTTTATATGAGGTACATATTGGGTCGGAGAAATAAAATTTATATTTTCACACCCATCTTTTACCAATTCCATAATTATCTTAAAAAAACGATCTTGATCAACTCGACTGCCTTCCCCTTTCCAGCTCAATTCATAGGTTTGGCAGAAAATACATCTGAGAGTACAGTGAGAAATAAAGATAGCTCCTGAACCTCCTTCCCCAACTAAGCAACTCTCTTCTCCAAAATGTGGCATGTAATCATTTATCTTTAAGTAACCCGGGGCTTCACATTTTCCCTTTTCCCCTTTTAGCCTATTAATACCACATTCCCAAGGACATAAGATACAAGCTTCATACTCTGAGAGGAATTCATCACTCATTGTTACTACCATAGGCATCGCACATTCATACTTTCAAGAATACAGTATCCAGGCAATCGATCCCAAAAAAACAAAGCTGGACACCATAATTTGTTTGTCTGTGATAAATACCTTTAAAGGATCTCCAGCTCTACCGGAGGTTGCTATAACTAGGTAGCGAAATATACCATAAGATGCTGGTATAATCGTTAAGATCAAATTTTCACCGTGTTTAAGTGTGTATATACCGTAGGTCATCAAACAGCCTGCACCGGACATTATCATCGCACCAAATAAGGAAATCTCCTCATAATGTCTATAGACTTCTTTTAATGCTATTGTTGAATTCTTTTGGGACTGCTTGTTTATCAACAAGCGTATATCGGAAAACCTTTTAGAAAAGGTAATGTAAAGAGCAACCCAAAACCCCGTAAGAAAAAGCCATGGGGAAACGCTTATGGACAGAGCGTATCCACCTCCAATAATTCTAAGAATATATCCCGAAGCGACACAAAAAACATCAAGAGGGACGGTATTCTTAAAAAGAAGCGAATATCCAACATTAATCAAAGCATACAAAACAAGAACTGATCCAAACCCCCAAGGGAAAAAATAAAAACCAGCCGCTATTCCAGCAACAATGAAAAATAATGCTATAAATAATGCCTTTTGAACCGAAATTTCTCCAGATGCTAGCGGTCTGAATTTTTTAGTGGGGTGAGCTCTATCAGTTTGTAAATCGCTTATATCATTCATTATATACATTGCACTAGCAACTAATGAAAAAACAATAAAGGCCGTGATACACTTCAAAATGATCGCCATTTCTTCTAATCTTCCGGCGAAAAAGGGAACGGCAAAGAGAAGGATATTTTTTGGCCACTGGTAAACCCGAAAAAGTTTAAACCATTTTTTTGCCAATTTTTGATCCCTATTCTGTTTTGGACAAAATTTGCAATATCCCTTTTTTTACATCATCAATCGAAATTTCTAGCATGCATTTTGCGCCTATTGGACATGGGGGTGTATAACCAAACAAAGTACATGGGCTACATGGTAAATGCCGATTCAGAACTATGCTTTTCCCGTCTCTAGGTGCCCATTTGTTCTCTATGCCCGGGCCGAATAAAGCTACTACTGGCGTTCCAACAGCTACAGCAAGATGCATTATTCCTGAATCTGAAGATATGAGTAAAGAGGCCTCTTTTAACAAACCGGCAGTATCTTCAAGGGAACATTTACCAGCAAGATTATAACCCTTTCTCAGGCCGTTAACAATGGCTTCCCCTAATGCTATGTCCTGTGCCCCTCCAACTACCGCAACACCAAAACCCAATTTATTTAACCATTGTCCAACTTTTTTAAATCGCTCCTGTGGCCACACCCTTTCTGGTATACTTGCACCTGGAAAAATTGCAACGAAAGTATCCTTGCCGAAGGGGTTTAATCTGCATGAGGGCTTTAAAAAAGGAATATAAGTTCTTTTTTCGGCTGAAATGGCTAAGGGTCTCAAAAGCTCCAGAAAGCTATCCAATTCATAACGATTCTGGCTATAGGGGACACTATAGTCGAACAATAAGCTTCTTTCGTTTGTGCCAAATCCGATTTTTATTGAACCGTTAATAAAGTGAGAAAGGACTGCTGAAAGACGATGCCATTGCTCGGTATCAATTATTAGATCATAAGGGGTTTTAAGAACATAGGTTAAGTCTTTAAAGATGTCATAACAGTATATTTTAACAAACTCTACCATCGAAAACACAGCTCTGTTTCGCCTTTCCGCTAGAACATGAATTTCACTTTCGGGAAAATTCTCATTTAATAAAACAAGGGCAGGAATAAGCAAAACCGCATCTCCAATTCCACCTGGTCTTATGAGCAAAATTCGTCTAATGGGGGAGCCAATGTTCCTGACCGAAAATGAAAATGGCTTTCTCTTTTTTATTTGAGCCAGCAAACCTACAGCCTTTCTCCCCAAAAAAGCATCAAGTCTTTTAAGCAAATAGGTAGTTGTAAAAACGCCCCTGTGGGAAAAATGTAAAAATGCATCTTTTTTCATTTTTCTATAATTGTACCCCCCTTTTTATTCTGCAATAATCGTTGAAGTGTAATCAACGCTTTATTCCCAAAATTTCAAAGGGAAAGTGCAATTTTAGAAATACTTTATTCCGAAAATAAATCCCTCCTGGATTGTACCAGTAATGAAGGGTAAATCTGGTAAGATAAAAGAGGAGCAACGAAGAGAAAAGCCGTCTTGGTTAGTAACCAGGCGTAAAAAGTAAATTGTACTAGGTATTTTCAAGAGTTACAAAACCATTATGGACATGAAAAGTAAGCACGACTTAAATTAGAGTTAATTCCAAGAAAAGTATATTTAGATCATTTTTTGCATCTTATGCTTTGGTGAAGACCAGAGGAATATGGTTTTTTAGGACTATGATATCTAAGAGATATGCAGTTCAGCATAAATCATGCGATTTTGGCCTCAATGCATGGAAGTCATTACAGAATAGAATGAGCTCACAGTCCTCAATCTCTCATTTGTGGGTGCTTGCTATGTTGCGGCCTTATCTTAGGGGCTAACGTTTCAAAGCTATGACTCCTAAAGCCGCAAGAACCACAATTCCGGTAATCAGCATGGTTAGAACAGTGTATAGCCCTTTCTTATAGAAAAGTACCTCCTTCCTCTTGAACATTGATATTAGCATGGCAAGCAGTCCGAATATGCTCCCATAGCACGCAATTGCAATACCTATCATGGAGATTACATCCGGACAGAGGTGTTCCTTGAAAAACCAATATTTTGGCGGAGATTTGCCAAATACAGAACTTGACTCCCATATAATATGTACTTCTTTTCCTGACAACAGATTGGCCATTAGTCTTTTGGAGTAAAAGACTCCTCCTCCCAAAAAAGCAGAAAAAACAATGCCAAGCAAGGCTATACTCATGCCTATGACAGTGATCCACGCGGCCGTGTCCCCATACAATTTTCCATCTATAAAGGGGTTTCGTTCCTGGTGCATCTAGACAATCCCCATCAAGTGAAAGCCTTTATATATGAGTTCCAATCCCGTTCCCAACATGATTACAATCAACACATATCTTATGAATCTTGCTCGTATTCGGACGGCAAGGCGGGAGCCTATTTCCGCACCGACCATTAGACCAAGCACAGCGGGCACGGCGAACAACGGAATAATAGAATTAGACATAAGGTAGGGGAAGACCGCAGCTGTATCGCCAATACTTATCATCACTGCACTGCTGGCTACCGCGACTTTCAAAGGAGCCATCATCACGAGATTCAGCAGCGGTGTAATTGCCCAGCCTGCTCCAAGACCAAAGGTTCCGGAGATAAACCCAACGACACATATCAATATGAGGCCAATGTATGACTTGGTGAGTTTATAGTTCACCACGATTTTTCTCGACTCCTCATAGTAGGGCACACTCAGGCCTAGCTTCTCAGTGAACCAATCTACTTTTTCCACCACCGGGTAATTTGCTCCGCGGGCAAAGAGATAGATCACACCCACTATGATCACAACAAAACCTAAGGCGGCTTTGATAAAGGCTACACCAATGCTCCCGAATTTTTGAGTGATTTCCAGCCCGACAATGGCTCCCAATACAGCAAACAGGCTATATCCGAATCCCAAAAGAATTACGAGCCTGATGTTCGCTATCCCCTTTCTCAAAAACCTTCTGGCTCCCATCCTTGTGCCGGACAAGGCCGCCAGGAGACCTGTTGCTCGAATGATGTCCGGATGAATGGATGTGAAACCGAGGAAAAGGGTGGTAAAGAGAACGCCTCCTCCAGTTCCAGCGATGATGGCCACGCAGCCGATGGCCGTGCAAATGAGAAACACGATAAGGGAGAAAAGAAAGTGATTCATGGTTGCACCTCCAGCAGTGGAGGCAAGGGACATACTGATGAAGACGTGACAATTGCTCAAGCTAAGGATTCATCTGGAATTAGAACGTCTGCGTGGAATTCTGCGGGAACCCTTATAAACACTCTTTAATAGTGCAAAAACTCACTCTAAAAGAACACTTCATGAGTTGCTCTAAGTCATGGTACGGAAGAGATGGGCCAAGTTCATGCTCGCCTTTCATTGCTTTGTGAACCTTGCCTTTTAGAGCAATAATGTTATCTTTCCGTAAATTCTTAAACCCCAGATGTGCACATTCAAACATTTTTTGCAGAGCACCACTTGTTTTCCCATATATATGCCAGAAGTAGAATATAATCATACCCCATATTCCATCAAGTTTCCAGCGCATAATTTTTACCATGTGTCGAAATGTACAAAAAATTATGTCTTTTGTATAAATTTGAGCTGTATGAGAGGCAAACCTGGTTACGTTTATCTTTTTTTGAAACGTGGAATATTTGCAGTACCTGAGCAAACCAATACGGAATTTATTTTTATCCGCTGGTGCCTGGGGCGGGAATCGAACCCGCACGGGGACAAAGCCCCATGGGATTTTAAGTCCCATGCGTCTGCCAATTCCGCCACCCAGGCAAAGATGTTTTCTATTTAGCATAACAGGCATAGAGTGAACAAGATAAAAGAGCAAATTACGTATGTTGACTTATCCTTTCTATGGCTTTTAGATGATGCGATCTGACATCAGGATCACTTTCAATCTCTTGAGTAAGTTTTTCTATTACGTTTACAGTGTGGTCTATATCGTTGCATATCAAAAAACAATCTACGCCGGCTAAAGTAGCATAGCGAACCACATCCCTATCATCAAAGTGATCTTTAATGGCCTTCATATCCAGATCATCGGACAAGGTAACTCCTCTGAAGCCCAGTCGCTTCCGAAGCCACTCTGTACATATTGTTCTGGACATTAAAGCTGGCATATCCGGATCCAGCATATCGTAGCGCGCATGGGAAATCATAATTCCCCATACCTTGTTTCTTATGGCCTGTTCAAATGGTCGAAAATCATCCCACATTTCTTGAGGTA
Source organism: Syntrophobacterales bacterium (assembly GCA_026992355.1). Classification (GTDB taxonomy): domain Bacteria; phylum Desulfobacterota; class Syntrophobacteria; order Syntrophobacterales; family Thermodesulforhabdaceae; genus JALXAE01. The sequence goes on from JALXAE010000242.1 coordinate 12,770, forward strand.
CGCGCCAGTTTATTTTTGAATAATAGAAATGGGGGTCTAGTTTTGCATGAGAAAGTGAAGGGAAGTGTTTCGCGACGCATTTAATTCCGTGTTTTTGGTTTATGGCTATCCATAGAGAACCCAGCTCGGCAACTACATAGGGATCATATCCAAAAGCACGGGTGCTCATGAAATGGTCTTTAACGTTTTTAACTCTATCCATAACGGGAGCTAGGTTGATGTCAATTCCATGTTCTCTTAATGCTATTGCTGTGCGGTAGGCAGCAGATGACACAGCCTGTTCACCCTGTTTTGCAAGTTCATAGGGAGATTTTGTATCAACAAAGAAAAGTCTCCTAACCTCTCCCCCCTCCTGGTCAATTGCAACTAATGGTTTTCTCAGGCGTTTTTTAGCGCAGTATTCAGATATCTTACGCGTGAGTTCAATAAGTTGTTCGGATGATTGAATATTGCGTCTGAACAAAATTAGGCCGCCTATTCGAAACTTAGATATTAATTCTTGAAGCTCTTTACTAAAGGTCGTTCCATAAAAACCGCTCCATACCCTTACACC
>JALXAE010000243.1 GCA_026992355.1 Syntrophobacterales bacterium
TGCTAATAGGCGTCTTTTTGGTCTTCGTAAAGCCACTCGCCGTAGAGTAAGAACTGTTATTCGACATTTTATGTACATGGCAGCCAGGGTGGTAGTTCATGCAAGACAGACTGTTTTGAAATTGAAAACACACAAGGATTTGTATGATAGCTTCTGTCGTCTGTTTGCATTGTGTTGCACTTAGAATTTTAGTTCTGATTCCGTTTATTATTGTTAAAGCGGTGGGTGTAGTGTGAGCTCAGGAGCTGTTTCACTTGCTTAGAAGAGGGTATATACAACCTATTGCATTGCTAAACGGTGATATATTTCACTATATTTTGAGCTAGAGAAAGAAAATTTTGAATTTTTGCAACTAGAGAAGCCAAAATGAACAAACATCACTACAAACTTCACGGATTCAGGTTATTAAGTCAGCCACTGGGAGTGGGACCGTGGTAAGCAGTCCTTCAGGAATAAACTGTGGCAATACTTGTAGTGGCTCTTTCTCCACTGGCACTCAAGTTATCCTCACAGCCATGGCAGGGGTTGGCAGTGTGTTCACAGGCTGGGGAGGGGATTGTTCAGGCTGCGGTACAAATACAACCTGTGATGTAATGATGAACGTAGACAAAACCTGCACTGCAGGGTTTGAGGATATGACACAACAGGTCTTTAATGATGTTCCACCAGGGCACTGGGCCTTTGAGTACATAAACGGCATTTATCACAGGGGTATAACCAGTGGGTGTAGCAGTAATCCACTAATATACTGTCCTGACTCTTCTGTAACCCGTGCCAAGATGGCGGTGTTTATAGTGAAAGCTTTTCTTTAAGAGAGGAGGGATGAATATGATTGAGAGAAATTTCGTGAGTTTTTTTATATTTTTTGAATTTTTCTTTACTTTATTGATTCCAAACATCTCTCATGCAGTCTCTTCTGCTCCAATTGTTCATGAGTTAGAACAGCCTGATGGAGTAAAGTTTTTTGCGTACCAGAGAGGTGATGAAAATATTCATTGGTGGGAGACTACAGAGGGATATACCATAGTTTTTAATAGAGATATCAATGCCTGGACATATGCTACTTTAGACGAGTATGGTTATCTTGAAGGAACCTTATACATAGTGGGTAAAGACCCTGCTCCTTTTTTCTCACGAGGATTAAGACCCCAACCTAGAATACAAAAACTACAACAATTGGTTCCCTACAGAAGATTTTCTAAGGAGCTTAAAAAGCCTACAGTATCACCCAAGGGACAGGCCAATGTGGCGGTTATACTTGTAAATTTTGGTGATACCGCCTATAGCTTTGAAGTCTCAGATTTCGAGGATCTTCTTTTTGGAACGGGAAAGTATAGTATGAGTGATTATTATAAAGAGGTTTCTTATGGAGCTTTTGTAGTCACTTCGGGTCCTGAAGGAGTATCAGGATGGTATGATGCATCACAAAACCATGATTACTATGGAAGTAACGATTTTCGTGGAAATGATAGATGGCCTGGTGATCTGGTATATGAGGCAGTTCGGGCGGCGGATGCAGCAGGATTTAACTTCGCTCCTTATGACCAGGATGGTGATTGCTATGTAGATGTGGTAATGGTGGTACATCAGGGTACGGGAGAGGAGGCAAGCGGTGTGTCAACAGATATTTGGTCACATAGATGGTCTCTAAACAGTGCTCGATATTATGGATACAGCCACTATGGAGAATATGTAACAGATGATACTTGCACTTCTGATCCATCAAAAAAAGTAAGGGTTAATGATTATACTCTACAACCTGAGAAACTAACAGCTACAGAAATGATTACAATAGGCGTTTTTGCCCACGAGTATGGACATACTCTTGGATTACCTGACCTTTACGATACTGATTATTCTTCAGAAGGTATAGGAAAGTGGAGTATAATGGCTGCTGGATCCTGGAATTCTGTAAACGTCCTGGGTGATAGACCATCTCATTTTGATGCCTGGTCAAAGTTTTTTCTTGGATGGGTTGTACCAACGAAGGTTAAGGGAGCTCTCATAAATGAGTCTATCCGGCAAGTAGAAACATCACCAGATGTTTATCAGTTATTGTCGGGCAAAGCCCTGTCAGGAGAATACTTTCTGTTGGAGAACAGGCAGAGGGTGGGTTTTGATAGAGGTTTGCCAGGAGAAGGGCTTTTAATCTGGCATATTGATGGTGACAAGATTAATACAACAATGGGGTCAAACACTGTAAACAATGCTGAGTGTTATCCCGGAGGACTATCCTGTAGTAATGATCACTATGGGGTCAAACTTATCCAGGCAGATAATTTATGGGACCTTGAAAGGAAGAAAAATCGTGGTGACAGTGGTGATTCATATCCTGGATTGAAAAACAATACAAGCTTTGACAAAACTTCATCCCCTGACAGTTCTCTTTATAATGGTTCAGACAGTAAGGTAAGTGTAGTTAATATAAGTCCTTCTGGTTCAATAATGACAGCCACTCTGATAGATGCTACAGAGCAGGTTTTTGAAGATGTACCACCCACGCACTGGGCATATAATTATATAAACACCATCTATAATAAGGGCATAACCTCAGGATGTAGCAGTAATCCACTACTATACTGTCCTGACTCCTCTGTGACCAGGGCCCAGATGGCGGTGTTTATATTGAAGGCAATGGGAGAGGGGCCAGCAGCAACATGCACGGGTAATGTATTCAGCGATGTAAATGCCCAGACGGTGGGGGAAGGGTTCTGCAGGTATATAGAGAAGTTTGCCACCCTCGGGATAACGGCTGGGTGTCAGGCGGATGACCCTGGAACACCCCAGAATGAGGCTAAGTACTGCCCTGATGATGAGATAACCAGGGCTCAGATGGCTGTGTTTATTACTAAGGCGCTGAAGCAGCAACCTGCGGCGAGTTGCACGGGCACGGTGTTTGATGATGTTAATGCAGGGAGTGTGGGAGAGGGGTTCTGCCGGTACATAGAGAAGTTCTCAAAGCTTGGGATAACCAGTGGTTGCAGCAGCAGTCCACCTCTTTACTGCCCCAATAACTCAGTAACCCGTGCCCAGATGGCGGTGTTTCTTGTTAAAGGATTTTCTTTAACTCAAAAAGGAAGGGTATTTTATGTTTCCCCCCAGGGAGACAACTCAAATCCTGGAACCCTGGAGCAACCCTGGGCTACTCCCGGCTACGGCTCAAGACAGCTTCAACCGGGAGACACCCTTGTCATCCTCGGTGGAAGGTACATACTCTCCCAGTATCCTGACGATATCATCAGCCCTCCTTCAGGAACTCAACAGCAGTGGACAACTATCAGAGGCGAGGAAGGCAACAGACCCGTGTTTGTAGGAAGGGACAATCTTTCCACAGCTATAGACCTTTCAGGACGCAGTTATGTACGGATTGAGAATCTGGAAATAACGAGTGATGACAGTGTTAGTGGCAGTAGCAGGTTTTTCAGAGAAGGCATCCAGATACTCGGTTCTCCGGCAAGCCACATTGTTCTTGAAGACATGTACATCCACCATATTGATGAGTTTGGCATAGACGTGCAGGATGTAGAGAACCTGCAACTGCTGAACTGTCATATAGAGTACTGTGGTTTTGGCGCTATTGGAGGGCCGACAGGTCAACATGGGGGCTGGAGGAATGTGGTGATAAGGGGGTGCAGCCTTTCCTATAGCGGTCACTACTATCAAGATACGGACGGCTCAAACAGACCCTACGACAGACCTGACGGATTTGGGATTGAACCCTCCAGGGGCCCAATATTTATTGAGGATACCATCGTGGAGCACAATTATGGTGACGGGATAGACTCAAAGGCTACCAACACCACCGTTCGCCGGTGTGTGGTGGCAAATAATTCCTGTGATGGAGTGAAACTCTGGGGTGACCAGAGCCGTATTGAAAATACCTTAATTTACGGTCGTGGAGACGGTGATCCAACGGTTACCCCATGGTCACCGATTGTAATAAGCACCGAGGCAGATGGTGCGAGGTTTGAGATTGTGAATGTTACTGTTGATGATGCCCTTGGAGGTAATTACCTGATGTATGTGCAGTACGACTACCCGGATGTGCCCGTAACCCTGATCACAAGAAACACCATATTCTCCGGCAGAGGCAACAGCTCTCCCATATTCATTGGCAGGGCGAGCACTTTGATAGCAGAACACAACCTCTTTTACATGCCCAAGAGTGACTTTGTACTCACTCACGGAGATAGCACCTACACATCTTCCAGCATTACCCAGTTAGGCAGGGGCAACATTTACGGAGACCCTCTTTTTGTATTTCCGGCGTGGGGTTCAGAAGGGGATTATCACCTTCAATCTGGTAGCCCTGCCATAGACGCAGGCACCTCAATATCAGTTCCATCAAAGGACCTTGATGGGAATCGGAGACCCCAGGGAGGCGGGATTGACATAGGAGCATACGAGAGATGAGACATTTTTAAACCTTCTGATCCCTAATTCCGCCAAATACCGCTCTCTAGTCAAACGGTAACATAAACAGGAATAGAGGGCCAGACTAACACTTGACCTTCTTCATCGGCATGCCTTTGAACTATTCTAAAAACTCAAAAATTGCTTGCTTTATACGATGATATTTCTTATACAATTTTGCCTACAATTTAAAAATTAAGAACTTCAACAGGGGCGAAAGGTCTAGCGAGTGGAAGAAAAGGGTTAGAAGGGCGTTGGGCTTATGAAGAAAAAGCGGATTCGTTTATATTTGTTCCTTTGTATTGTTGTTTCACTTGTGGGTGTTCCAGGGATCTGGGCGGCAGCTTTTCATGATGTGCCATTAAGCGATGGGAATCTTGTAAGGGAGATCGAAAGAGCCTATGCTACCGGTGCTATAAAAGGTTTTGGGGGCTTTAAACATTACACTACGGAAGACCTTATAAACAGTTATCTGGCTTCTCCTAATGATTTTCTTTTAAACAGACTCCGGAAGGACTTAGAGGACTACGAGAAGCCTTCTTTGCCTTTTTTTATAGAACCGATAAGCAATATCGAGGTTGGCTTTTACCAATTTCATACCGATGTGCCGAACAAGGAGATCTACTGCGTTGAGAACCAGGACGGTTTATGTGTGGCGGATGGATTTAATCTGGTTTCTACTTTTACCGGAAGAGCGCGATTACACAGTAATGTGGTACTGCAATATGAAGCAAGAGCGCAACTCGGGGAACATAAACAAAAGTTATCCTTGCAGCGACTATACGGTAAGTACACTTTAGGGCCTTTCGAATTTACTGCGGGTAAGGAGTCGTTGTGGTTGGGACACGGAGTTCACGGTTCTTTTTTGCTTTCGACCAATGCGGAACCCTTCTGGCTGGTTAAATTAACCACCTCTGATTTTCATATCCCCTATCTGGAGTTGTTGGGAAAGTTTAAATATATGTTTTTTCACGGCTGGTTAAACGATTTCAACATGCTGGGACACAGATTAGGGTGGAAGCCCTTTGATATTCTGGAATTTGGAGCAACACAAACAGTGACATATCGAAGAGATAAAGGTTACACGATACTGGATTGGCCAAAGTTATTGTTTTCTTCAGAGGAAAATGTTCCGGGAGCAGAGTATAATAATGATCAGAGAGCAAGCTTAGATGTTGCTCTTTATATGCCCTTTTTGAAGAAATTGCCCTATTTAGAAGGAGGGAAAATTTACGCCGAATATGCTGGAGAGGATATATATGCATGGTGGCAGGAAGAAGATGGCACATGGTATGGTCCCTTTGGCTTTGAGTTTCTCGGGGGTGGTCTCCTTATAGGAGGATTTTTTACGACGGGCAGTACCGACCTCAGAATCGAATGGTCAGAGAATTACAGAAGCTATCCACTTTTCTGGGATTGGTATTGCAACAATGCGCTTAGTAAACAAATGGGACAATGTATACCATATGCATCAAAGGGCGAAACCTGGTATAGAAACATTCGTTTTACAAATGGTGATGCCATTGCAGGGCATCATATGGGGCCTGAGGCGGAAGACTTTTATATAGAGCTTGGAAGGTGGTTCGGAAAGAACAAAAATTTGAGAATAAACGTTTTCTACGACAAGGAAAAACATCATCTTTTTACCAAAATAGATCAATTTCATATCTACAAAACCACTCCTGAAATAAGACATCAGTATGGATTAAGTGGCTTATATATTTATAAAAAGTATGAGATATCTCTAGGGGTTCTGTATAGCAGATATGAAAACGTTGATACAAATCCAGATCCATTGATTATAAACGACAGTACTATTGCAAGAGGTAAGGACGTCAGTGAATGGGTTGTTTCGGTTGGATTTAGATATGTGTGGTAGCGGAATGCCGGATTATGGAGAAAAGGAGGTGCCGGGTTTGCTTACTAAATCGGTCGCTTTAAACAAAAAGATAAGGGTTGATTTTATATATTTCCTGGTGTCTGTACTTGTATTTATTATTTTACCAGCAGTATCGGCTCTAGCTGTTCAAACTATAACGGAAGATGAAAAAGCAAGATTAATCAAAGCATTTTCGAGCGATCAGAATGAGCGACTGCTTCCGAAGGACGTTGAAAAAAATAAAGAAATAGCGGAATCACGGCCAAAGTTTAGAAAAGAAATTGAAGAAACCTCTGAGTTTGAAACTTATGTCCGGACAAAACTACCTAAGGGTATGTCAAAAAATATTAAACAATTTGGATATAACCTGTTTTTAAATGCCCCAACGACATTTGCTCCGGTTTCCAATCTGCCTGTGGGACCGGAATATGTTATAGGGCCAGGAGATGAAATCAGAATAAATGTATGGGGTAAATTTGAGGGTAATTGGAGCGTCACAGTTGACAGGAACGGCAATATTTTTATTCCCACTGTGGGCACCATAGGCGTTGCCGGTTTGACATTTAGGGAACTAAAGGAGGTTTTACACAAGGAAATTTCAAAATATTATACCGGTTTCGAGATGAATGTTTATATGGGTTCTTTAAGAAGCATTACAGTTTATGTGGTGGGAAACGCCAGAAAGCCCGGTGCCTATACTGTCTCCTCTTTATCTACACTCGTAAATGCTTTATTTGCGGCGGGAGGACCGAGCAAATCTGGGTCGATGAGAGACATTCAGGTTAGGAGGCGAGGGAAAACTATTGTTCATTTTGATTTGTACAATCTGCTTTTGAGGGGTGACAAATCGGAAGACATCAGGCTTATGCCTGAAGATGTAATTTTTATTCCTCCTGTAAAGAAACTCGTTGCAGTTGTCGGGAGTGTGAAAAAACCGGCGATTTATGAGATAAAGCATGAAACTACCGTAGGCGAAGTTATTTCGATGGCTGGTGGAATAAGCGATATTGCTTTTAAAGGACGGGTACAGATAGAGCGTATCTCAAAAGAAGGCCACCAGACACTTTTTGAATCCGACATGAAAAAAGCAATGAAGTTGAAAATCAGGGGCGGAGACATAATAAAAGTTTTTCAGAGTCTTGATGATAGAAGAACTGTAAAAATCGAGGGGGCAGTTTATTCCCCGGGTGAGTACGGATTCAAGAAAGGAATGAGGGTAAAAGATTTGATTGCCCTTGCAGGTGGTTTAAAATATTATGCCTATGTAAAACAGGCAGAATTGACCAGAGTTACTCCAACGCCACAGGGACCGATTACCAAAGTTATACATATTAATCTTGAAAGAGCCCTTGCGGGAGATCCCGAACACAATATTCTTCTTCAGCAGGATGATTATATACTTATTCGGAATATCCCTGAATGGGAACTATATAATACCGTTGTCATCTCCGGTGAAGTGAAATTCCCTGGAGTTTATACCTTTAAAAAGGGAGAAAGGCTTTCTTCTCTTATTCAAAGAGCGGGAGGTTTTACGGAAAAGGCGTATTTAAAGGGAGCTGTATTTACTAGAGAGAGTGTCAAAGAGATACAGCAGAGACAGATAAATGAGATGATTGATAGATTGGAAACGGAGTTGTTAAGTGTTGCTTCTGCTGCTGTAGCAGTTGCCACCAGTCCTGATGAGGCCAAGATTATTCAGATGGAGAACGAACAGAAAAGAAGGTTTTTAGCACGCCTGAGAACGGTAAAGGCAAAAGGTAGGATTACCATAAGGTTATCTCCAAATATTGAAGATCTAAAGAATTCCCCGTTTGATATTGAACTTATGGATGGAGATAAGTTGTACATACCCAGTAATCCTGGTACGGTACAGGTTATCGGATCTGTGTATAACCAAAATGTGTTTATTTATTCACCCGGTAGAGGCTACGAGTATTATTTGAAACTCGCGGGAGGATATACTGAAAATGCAGACAAAGATAATGTATATATACTTAAGGTTGATGGTACAGCTTTGAAAGTAAAAGAAGGAGATAAGGGAATTGTCTGGAACAGCGAAAGAAAGAGATGGGAAAGAATAACAGCAGCAGTTGAACCTGGAGATACTATTGTGGTTCCCGAAAAACTTACCAGGATTGCATGGATGAGGAATGTAAAAGACATAACCCAGATAATGTTCCACATTATGGCAACAACAGGGGTACTAATTTCGGCTTTCTAAAAACCGGGTGTTGGTAGTTAAGCCATGGATGAAAGAAATAACATAACCGTTACAGATGATGACACAGTTGATTTGCTTGATTTATTAATTGTTGTCTTAAAAAGAAAAAGAATTATTTTAGGTTTTACATTTGGTCTAGCTTTCCTGACTGCTATAATCAGTTTAATAATGCCTGAAATATACAAGGCATCGGCAAAGATTTTTCCTGTAACAGCATCTGAATCTGGAGTTTCTCAATTACTAGGCCAATTAGGTGGTATGGCCGGAATTAGCATGCCGGAGTCAAAAGGCTCTCCCTATCTGTATGTAGAAATGTTAAAGTCAAACACAATATTAGATGAAATTATAAAAAAATTTAACCTGAAAGAATTATATGATACTGATACCATGGACGATACCAGAGAAGCTTTATTGGATAAAGCGTCTTTTTCTGTAGATAAGCAAAGCAATATAATAACAATATCTGTTTACGATTGTGATCCCTCAAGGTCAGCCAAAATGGCCAATTTTTTCGTGGACAAGCTTATAGAATTTACCAATAATCTGGCTCTTACGGAAGCTTCAAAAAAACGTGTATTTTTCGAAAAGCAGTTAAAAGAGGCCTTTACAAAACTTCAAGAGGCTGAAAGCAGGCTCGCTGAGTTTCAGTCTAAAACAGGAATCTTAAAGATAGATGAGCAAACTAAAGCATTAATAGAAGCGATTGCTACTTTCAAAGCTAAGATTGTAGAAAAAGAGGTTGAATTACAGGTGTTGAGTACATTTTTAACCCCGGATAATCCAAGATTTAAAAAACTGGAAGAAGAATTAAGAGGATTAAAAGAGAAATTGAGAGAATTTGAAGAAAAAAAGCAAAAGCGCTTTGATCCTCTCATTTCAGCTAAAATGATATCCTCAGAAGGTTTAGAATATCTCAGGCGGATGAGAGAGGTTAAATTTAATGAGACCCTTTATTCTATTTTACTCAAGCAATACGAGGCAGCCAGGTTAGAGGAAGCAAAAGAAAAAGACGTGATACAGGTTATAGATCGTGCCATTCCTCCCGAAAAGCGTGCTAAACCAAAAAGGACATTAATGGTTTTGATAGCAGCCTTTAGCGGTTTCTTTGTTTCTCTATTTTTTGTGTTTGTGCTCGAATTTCTGGAAAAGGCTAAGCATGATCCAGAATCTGGTGAGAAAGTAAAGCTTTTGAAAATGTATGCTGGGCTCACGAGGAAGTGAACTGTATTTTGGAGGAAGCGAAAAATGAAAAAATCGGTGGTGATAATTCTCATATTTACAATCCTTATGACGGCCGGTAGCTACCTGAGTGCTGAGCAATATCATTTCCTCTATGAGTGGGGTGATGTAAGGTTGCCCATGGAATTTCAGTTGCATATTCCTCGAGGCGTTGATGTTGATGATCAGGGTTTTGTATATGTTTCAGATACCTACAACGGCAGGGTAGTAAAATATGATGCCGCGGGTAACGTTATGTGGCTGCAAAATGAGTGTGAAGGACAGTTGCTTTACCCAATGCTGCTGGCCGTTGGACCGGATGGAGGAGTATACGTTCCCGATTTACACGGACACAGAATAGTTGTTCTAAAAGCTTCTGACGGAACGTGTGTAGGATCTTTTGGTTCTTACGGTAGTGGCCCTGAAGAGTTTAACGGTCCTATTGCCGTAGCTTTTGACAAGAACGGTAATCTATATGTGTCGGATAGGGGTAATCGGAGGATTTTAAAATTTCGGTGGGACGCTCTTGCACAAAAATGGACGGACGTGAAGGTTATAGGACCGTTTATAGAGGGATACGGGGAATTAAAACCCACTTGGGGTATAGCCATCGATGACAATTGGTTGTATGTCTCTGACGAACCCTTTTCCTCAAGCAGAGTTGTGAAATTAGATCTCGATGGTAACTTTATATCATCCTGGGGGGGGCCAGGAATCGAGAATGGTCGGTTCGTCCTGACAGGTGGAATAGACGTGGATGATCAGCACAGGGTGTATGTTGCAGACATTGAGAATCAAAGGATTCAACGTTTTTTTCCTGACGGATCTTTTGACAAAATAATAGGGGGAAGAGGTACTGGCGGAGGACAGTTTCAGTTTCCATCGGATGTTGCAATAGATAGAAAGCATGGATGGCTTTATGTGGCGGACAATGATAACAGCCGTATACAAAAATTGGATTTAGAGGGGAATTACATAACCCAATGGGGAGCTGATGCTGTTGGTGATACTCATTTAAGATATCCTACAAAGCTTGCAATAGATAACAAAAACCGTATGATCTATGTGTTGGATTCTGGAAATCATAAAGTACTGAAACTGACCCTTTCATTAAGAAAAATTGCTGAATGGGGTGGTTTTGGAAGTGATCCTGAAAAGTTTAGATTTCCCTTTGGTGTTGATATTGATGAGGAGGGAAACGTTTATGTGGCTGATAATGTAAAGAGGGAAATCCAAGTTTTTAGCTCTAAAGGGGAATTCCTCAGAAGGTGGACCACAGAAGGGATTGAGCCATCGAATTTTTTATACGGGCTCCATGATGTTTACATCAGCGGAGATAAAGTATACGTAGTTGATGCTTCATCGGATCGGGTTTATTTGTTCGATTTAAATGGTAATTTAGTTGCTTCGTATGTAACTGATTTCTACTCAACAGGCTTGGCAATAGAAGGTAATGCCTATTTGATTTCAACATTTAACAAAAACCGCGTTGTAATACGCGATTTAAACTGGAACTTAATTGATGAATTTGGTAAAGGTCTTTTATTCCATCCCTATGATGTAACGCTTGATAGGGATGGTAATATATTTGTAACCGATACTTTCTTACACAGGTTTGTGAAGTTTGCTCCTGACGGTACTGTGAAAAATTCGGTTGGGTCGGGAGTCATAACCGAACCTGGTGCGGAACCTGGGCAGTTTGACATGCCTTATGGGATAGAAGTTGATAATGACGGTTTTGTATATGTAGCGGATACCAATAACCACAGATTGCAGAAGTTTACTCCCGATGTTTATCATATAACAGATGTTTCCCCTGTAGTATGTGCTGGTGCAGGATTTAATGGAGGAATTAGTTTCATAAATTGGGGAGACCAATATGTTGCTCCTATCGATGTTAGTATTTTTGTTCCCGATGATTTTGCAATCCGGGATAATCCCGACAGAAGGTTGCCTATTTTGTATGCGGGTGAAAGGAGTAATTTATATTGGGCAATTACTGCTCCTACAACGGAGGGAAGCTATATTGTAACGATTCAGGCTACCTATCCCTACGGTACTTCTGAGAGCATTGCACAGGTTGATGTTGTGTCAGAAGTGTCTTTTGCTGATGTGCCGTGTAATCATTGGGCTTTTGGGTGGATTGAAAAGTTCTATCAAGAACGGATAACTGAAGGATGTTCATTGGATCCGCTGAAATATTGTCCCGATGCTCCACTTACCAGAGGACAAATGGCGGTATTTATAATAAAACTTCTCTACGGAAGTAATCCAATCTGTAACAATAATATACCTTGCGAAGATACACTCCCTTATTTTTCAGATGTTCCATCCGGCCACATTTTTTATAGGTATATCCAGAAAATGAAGGAGACGGGAATTACGGTCGGCTGTGGCGATGGTATATACTGTCCTGATCGGCCTATTACCAGAGCAGAGATGGCTGTTTTTATAGTTAAAGCAAGAAGAGCTCTTCGGTATCAGAAATCCATACCCTCTTTTAAAGATGTACCAAATTCACACTGGGCATATGATTATATAGAAGCACTTAATAGGTTAGGAATCACTTCGGGATGTGGAAAAGGCAACTATTGTCCGGATGATTTTGTTACGAGGGCTCAAATGGCTGTCTTTTTATCAAAGGCCTTTCTTAATTGAAGTCAAGAGATTTGTGATAACAATGGGTTTGTAAAATAAAATTGCAAGGGCAAATTTATGGACGCGAGCTTGATTTAAAGGAATAATTTGAGGAATCTTTCTGAGAAATGGCCCATTTACAAAACAGTGTTATCACCAACGAATTCTGGGGATGTATCAGCTCTGTTCTTATTCGTTTCGGTTGAACTTGTTCAAAAGATATCAGACATTCATGTGCAAAAAACCAGATAGATCATTATGTAGACGTCCTCTGGCCCTGAAAACACCTCTATAGCCTTGGTCCACTTTTTGGATTTCTTTCATAAGTCTTTCCCAGTTGATTGGTGGTGTACATAAATCTTCTGATTTCCCCAAAATAGTCCATAAAGTTGAGCAATACTGAAGGGAAAGCCTTCAAGAAGATAGAAAAAAGATGCGTAAGTAATATAGTGCAGGCTCTCAAAACTTATTTCCGCCCGATCAAAAACCTCCCGTCCATAATCCCTCACCCTTTCGTCTTTTGCCTCTTCTTCCTCCCCCTTGCAATTTGTTTTTTTTCGCTAGACGGTGCTTTCGGGCAGATATAGAACAAGATGTACGTAACTATCTTAAAATACATCGGAAAATCATCAAAATGTATTCACCCCGTGATAAATAGACGATGAAGTGTTGCAGACTCAAATACCATTTTTTTTCTTTTTCCTTTTCCGGTGTGTGTGTGGTGTGTGTGTTGGTGAGGTAGTGTTTCATTAATTGTGTCTGCTTGACATGTGGGTAGAAAGAGGCTTTCCTCCCGGTGAATACTGACAATTCAAGTAAGAAGAAAGGAGGAAAGCCCCCATGGCTCCTGAAGTAAAAGGAATTATTGAGTTTATTGAGAAAGAGGTCAAGAGAATAGTGAAAGAAATGATAGAGAATTTGGCATTGGAAGAAAGGAGAATGT
>JALXAE010000244.1 GCA_026992355.1 Syntrophobacterales bacterium
ATGGGGAATTTCGAAAATTTCAACTCGTTCGGTTTTCTAAGTTGTTGATTTTACTGGTGGGCCGTCAGGGACTCGAACCCCGAACCAACTGATTAAGAGTCAGCTGCTCTACCATATTGAGCTAACGGCCCACCTGACTGGTTCCATTTATCAAATAATATTGGGATTTGCAAGGACGTTTTTCATGCCATATTGCTTTATTATAAAGTTCTTTACTGCCTTTCTGGCATCGTAAGATTTGGCAGTTTTTATAGTCTTGAAGACCTTTTTGCAATCGTCCAGGGAAAGCCTTCTAACGAGCTCAACACACTCAATTTCATCCAGTGTGTGTGGAAAATGCATTTTATTTTCTGGCATAATTTCGTGTTTAAGCAGGATTTTAGTGAAAATAAGACTTCTTGCCGCCAGCAAGAATTTATCCCTACGGTTTGTTCCAAAAAGGAAGCTTAAAGTTAAAATATCTCCTGGAGTATAAACGTGTCTTTTCTCAAGATAAAAGGATATTATCGGGCAGGCCGGGAAAAAAAGAACAAGCTTGATATTATTAGGTACCAGTTTTTTTAAAGCCTTAAATAACCACAGGTGAATGTATCCGGCCTCAATAAATATCCGGGAACTAGGTCTCATTTTTGAACTCAAAAGTGAATGGGTTTTCCTGGCTCTCAGGTTATCCCGTAATTTTATTCTGGCTGCATCTTCCCGAGCAAACTGTACAATTCTTTTTATTGATTCCTCAAATTTTCCTTTCAGGACTGAATGATAGTATTGCAAAAGAACTCCAGTAACCGTTTTTTCCGTTTCGTATATTTGTCTATGCAACTCACTGGTCAAGTCAGATGCACTGCCACCATTTGCAAAGGTTTCGTGAATATTTAGGAGTGTCTCGAGATAAGGATCTATCTGGTGAACTTCTGTTGGCTTCGTTTTTGTCAGATTTATAATTGTCTTATATAGAAGTGATTGAAATGTGGGGAAGGTGAAATCACCTGATTCTACATATTCATCTAAGGGAATTTCTTCACTCATCAGCTTTTTGAATTCCGGGACAGAGGGCTCTTCCAAAATTATTATGTCATGAAGATCAAGGATTGGTTTCATTAAACTTAGTATCTCGGGTCTATGGGTGCTATAGCATATTGTTATTACTTGATTATTTGCACATACTCTTGTCTTGATCTTGTTTATGTAGGCTTTGATCCTGTCAGAAAGACTTATACTGGTGCTATTTAATGTAAAAGAATTCTGGCAGTTTTCCATTTTTCATCCAATTGTAGGGATCGCCTCCGAATAACAAGTTGCCCTTTTTGTCTGTAAAGACAGGAATATATGTGATATAAATAGGCACCGTTTGTGGGAGTTTAATATAGGTTTGGTCTCTTTTTGCTAGATACTTTTTTATCTTCACAAGTATTTCAGGATTTGTGTCCGTTAAGATTAGTTTAGCAAGCTCCAGAGCATTTTCCACTCTTATGCATCCGTGGGAAAAGGCTCTGTAAGAATGTCTGAACAACTTGGGTTGAGAGGTATCGTGAAGGAAGATGCCAAAGGGGCTATCAAAGATGAATTTTACTTTGCCTAATGGGTTTTTTTCTCCTGGTAACTGGTAAATTCTTGGCTCTCCCCACGAATAAAGGCTATTTTTTAAAGCTCGAAAGCGGCCTTTTTTAAAGTAGTCAGGATCCTTTTCCACATCTTTCTCCAATTCCCGCCTTATTCGCTCAGGAACGTACCATCGAGGGTTAAAAACTATTGCTTTGATTTCGCTTATGAGAGGAAGAGTATTATTTCTTCGGACAAATGTTCCTCTGACTCTTATTCTACCGCCAGTTGCTTTGCCCACTATGACTTTGTGGGTTGATATCAATTTTTTGCCGCTGTGGTATTCCAGAGTAAAGGTAGGAATGTTTACCCAGACGTATCTGTCGAGTATTCTGCACGGACAGTTTCGTAGTCTGTCAATACTTAGCTTCATCCATTCATATTTAGTGGAAAATGGAATGTTAAGTTTGGTTTTAGTTTTAGGTCCTACCACACCATCAGGTTTTAAAAAATGGGTTTCCTGGAATAATTTCACTGCCCTTTCTGTGGAAGCATCAAACACTCCTGTTATGGAATCCTTGGGCAAGTATCCTTCCTGCGACAGCCGTTTTTGCAAATCCAACACATTAGCTCCCGTCATTCCCATTTTAAGAGAAGGGCCTTTTTTAATTGTTATTTGTTCCACATTTGCCAGATTTTTATACCTACCAAGGTGTTTCAAAAGAATTTGGTAGTGGTGGTTTCTAGGATGTAGGGAATTTAAGTAAGAATCTAAACTTTCACCGGTCTCGGTATATTTATAGATGTTAATCTTCTCGAGGACGAAAGGATTAATATAATTTACGTATTGGAAAAGCATTGCAGTAAGCTGGATATCAGCCCTGGAAATCTTGCTCATAAGAGATATCAACCAATCTATCCTGTTATAAGCCCATTGTTTTAAACGGTTTTCAACGACTGGATCGTCAATTAATCCTCCAATATAGACCTTTTCTGTCGTACTCTTTGATAGGCAAAATTTAACGTTACTTTTAAAAGCCTCTTCCGGAGGCATACTTTTTCCGGCTAGAGCCTGTTTAATAGCGTCGAGTTCCTGTATCGTATCGTTTAACTCTGAAAAGTGTTTATTTTCCAAATCACTGAGTTTTAAAATATGTCTCAGGAGTACATTGACTGATTGCTTAGGTAATAGGTTATGATCGAAGAAAATTAGCTTAAAATTAGCCTTCTCATACACTTTGTTGAGCAAATTGGATTTGTTTTTATTGTGTTTGTAGAGGTCATTTACAGTATCCGACAGCCATTTGTCCCAGGTTTGCTCATAAAATTCTATTATTTTAACAGAACTGTCGAGTCCTGGATTGGCAAGGTGTTCTGGACTTATGCAAGTACTGGCGTAAACATTTAATTGACCTGTGCAAACCACAAAAATAGTACCTATCACATTTAATAAGCTGAGGATATTTCTTGATATTTGCAGCCCCATAGTACCATCCTTGTCCCTTTTACTTTTTGGAAACCAATACTACTATCATTTTTATTAAATGGGGATACGAAAAAAGCAAGACCAGCTTGCGTTAATGAAAAAAATTCTTATTGTTAGGAATAAGTAATTGTTATTGGAAACGCATAATAATGGGGAAGGAGGTTTTTCATGGATAGGTACGTGTGTACAATTTGTGGATATGTTTACGACCCAGCAAATGGCGATCCAGACCGGGGAATTAAACCGGGTACACCCTTTGAGGATTTACCAGATGATTGGACCTGTCCTGTTTGTGGAGCGGCTAAAAGCGATTTTGAAAAAGAATAACTAAACTATAGCCCACAGGAGTGTGTGATGTTATTCGGTTTCAATGCTGAAGAAGTTTTCGATATGGCGATAGCTATCGAGGAAAACGGAAAAAAGTTCTATGAGGATGCTCAAAAATGCGTATCTGATGAAACTGTGAAGAAATTGTTTGAGGAACTTGCGGCGGAGGAGGTTAAGCACAAAGAACGTTTTCTTGAGCTAAAAAAGCTTATTCCAGATGATGTGAAGGGACAGGGTGTTTATGATCCGGATAACGAAGGCACTTTGTATCTACGCATGATGGCAGATGAGCACGTGTTCAGCAGGTCTGATGAAATCAATGAAAAGGTTTGCGGCATTAAATCTGCTGAGGATGCTTTGAAGTTGGCCATTCAGTTTGAAAAAGACACAATAGTTTTTTTCCTTACCATGCAGGAGCATACGGAAACTCCCAAAGGTAAAGAAATGATTGGCCTCCTGATAAAAGAGGAACAGCAACATGTCAGACGTTTAGCGTTAGCCCTTCGTAATTTAACGAAGTCCAGCTAAATTGACTTTGTTGTTATTTAAAGCCTGCCTCTGGAGGCAGGCTTTTTTATTCGTTTGCCCGGCAAAGCCGGTACCCCGTCTGCTTGAAAGAGAGCGGAGGTGCCCCGTCTGAGGGGAAATCAATCCGAATCGCAAGGGCGTTTTTGGTAACGGAAGGGTCTGAAGGAAGCGATAGG
>JALXAE010000245.1 GCA_026992355.1 Syntrophobacterales bacterium
TCGAGGGAGCACTCCTTTACTATAAAAAGTGAAGAACTGGAGAAAATTAAGAAGAGTTAAGGATCGAGATAGAATGAATTCCAAAACATCAAAAAATATCGTGGAAGCATTTATTGGAGAAGCCAAAGCTCATTTTAGATTACAGGCCTTTGCTCAAAAAGCTGAGAGGGAAGGATATCCTCAGATTGCTCTCCTATTTAAAGCCATTTCCATGGCAGAGGCTGTCCATGCTAAGAATTTTTTTAGTCTTATGGAGAAAGTGGGTTCAACTGAAGAAAACCTTAAATATTCTTTTGAGCAGGAAGAATTTGCCAGTGGTGTTGCTTACCCCAAATTTATTAAAGATGCATGGGCCGAAGATAATAAAGCTGCTATATGGTGGTTTACTGCTGCACGAAACGCTGATGAGCGGCACTCAAAACTTTACAAACAAGCTTTAACTCTTATGGTGTCCGATAAAATGACGATCTATTATGTATGTAGTCATTGTGGATGGATAGAGGAAGGCAAAATACCTGAAAAGTGCCCAAATTGCCAGAAGGGGAAGGAGTTTTTTGTTGCCGTAGATTAAACCCAGGAGAGGAGTTTACAATGGTATACGCTGGAGATCCTCAAATAAGGGAATCCATAGAAAAAAATATAAAAAATTGTAATATTATATGGTTTGCCCTTTTAGGGTTTGCTCTTATTATGGCTGTCTCTAGCCGTTTTGCTCCAGAATATCTTCCCATTCCAACTCAAAACATGGAAAAAGCTTCACTAAAAACTTTTTATTATGCCTTGATGGTAGTTTCCGTATCGGAATTGGGCGTACTATTTATACTAAGGAAAGTTCTAATGAAACCAATGTATAAGCTTGGGCAGGTGCCAACAGAATTTCAGGCTCGGGAGAAATACATTTCCAGTTTATTTCGCTTTTATACTCAGGCTATTGCAGTGTGTTCCGCCTTTGGGGCTTCTATTGCTTTTTATGGCTTTATTTTACTTTATTTTGGTGTGTCTTTTAATGATGTGTTGCCTTTTTACGGTTTGTCCGTTATTGGTCTTTTCATTGCCAAGCCTAGGGTAAGCGACATTGAAAATGTTTTGGAGCAGAATTAAGCGCTAAAACTAATGGACGGATACAAAAGATATCTCTTCTCGCTCGCAGTATGCTGTTGTTTAACCTTTGGGTTTTACACCGCATCTTATATGCGTATTCCGGTTGTGCCTCTTTATGCAAAATCTCTTGGCGCCACAGCCACCATGGTGGGGATGATAAATTCCGTATTTTTCCTTACGGCCGGATGCCTTTCTATTCCGATGGGGTTTATCTGTGACCGATTTGGAAGGAACAAGACGGCTGCTTTTGGAACGCTGGTTGTAGCTGTAACGTCCTTTTTACTCGCCTTTACCAAAACCCCATTGCAGATTATGCCTATTTATTTTTTGTTTGGCATAGGTCTTTCAGCCTATGGTCCCACTATGATGAGTTATGTGGCTGATATATCACCGTTAACCCATTTAGGGAGATCCTATGGCTGGTATACTACATCTCTGTACACTGGAATGAGTGTAGGCCCGGCTATTGGCGGATGGGTGGCAGGTAATTGGGGTTATACTGATGCATTTATTGCATCGGGTATATTAATGTTTATCGTGTTTGTAGCACTCGTTACTTCACTTCCTGCTCCATCGACTGAACAGAGTACTTCCAAGAAGAACTCTGGTTCTTGGGCCGCAGTTTTTAAAAACAGGTATTTGTGGGCATGCTGGCTGATAACGCTGGGTTTGTGCTATGAGCTGGGCATGTTTATTACCTTCATTCCCTTACGAGCAAAGGATGCAGGGATTCCTTTAACTGCCATAGGGATAATTTTCCTGTTTCAGGGATTATCGAACGGATTTTCAAGAATACCTTTTGGTCATTGGAGTGACAGGACATCCGACAGGCGCAAACTAGTTGTAGCAGGGGTGCTGGCGTCAGGTGTATCAATAGCTGGGTTTGGGGTATCGAGGCTTCTATGGCATTTTTTGATCTTTGCGATTCTTCTTGGTATGGGACTGGCTTTGGCTTTTACGTCCATAGGGGCTTTGATCGCCCTTGTGACCTCGGAAAAAACCAGAGGACTCGCGATGGGAGGATACAATACGTGCATATATTTGGGTATTATGGCTTCTTCAATGTTAATGGGATCAATTATTGAAAAGGCTGGCTATAGGCTTGCTTTTATAATTGCTTCGTTGATCGCTGTTTTTTTTCTTTTCTTTTTTGTGTGGTTGTTTCGGTCATTTTATGAGGGCAATTAATTATTAGTTTAACAGGCAATGGCAAATGATGTAACTTGAAAAAAGATAGAGAAATCGATGCAAGTCAAACTTGCATCTGTTTTGCAGAAATCGACCTAGGGGTACATCGGACATGTATAAGAGCTGCCTGGAGCTGATATCCAGGGAAAAACTCATGAAGAGACAAAAAGAATTTAATAGAAGCCGTCAGGTTTGTTTTAGAGGCAAATAAGCAAATAGTGGAAGAAGAACCTGGAGGCAAAAGGATAAAAAAATATTGATGAAAATTTAGCAAAGAAAATTTTTAGAAATTTAGGAATACAAAGACTATGACAAACCGCTGCACCTGACAGTTATTTCATTACGACCTTTTGGGCTTTGCTTGTAACGGCAGGTGAATTTGTTTGTTTTATAACCATACTATATCAGGTTTTTGTGTGAAGGTTGTTTTTGGGCATTATCAAGATTTCTAGCTTGTTTAATCACGTTATGCTCGGGGCGAAATTTCATCGGAACAACATTTTAGGTTAACCATTTTCAATCAATGGGGGTTTATAATATGGTGATACCATCATTGAAAAAGTTTTATTTGAAGCTTTTTCGGTTGTTTAGCATTGCTCTGGCGTGCCTGCTGATATTCACAGCCAAAGCGAGGTGCGAAAACATTAATCTTGGCGTAGTCTTTAATGGTAACCCTGTGCAAACTTTTAAAACATGGCAACCGTTGGCTAAATACCTGTCCCAACAGATTGGAATAAATGTGAAGGTGGTACCCATGAATTATGATACTTTTGTAAAATGGTTAAAATCTGACAAACCAGGGATAGCAATCTGCAATCAGGCAATTTTCTCATTTTTTAAAGATTCTCTGGGCTTAAAACCTATAGCAATTCCAGTGTGGAATGTACGAGGTCAGCCGATTCATCAATATGGTGCAGTTTTATTTACAAAGGCTGGTAGTCCCGTTAAATCTATTTCAGATGTGACTGGTAAAATAGTTGCAATTCCTCACAAGTACTCCCTGGCTGCTTTACTTGGTTTAAAAACTCTGGAAGATTTGGGGGTACCTTTAAAAAGCATTGCATCAGTAAAAACAGTAAAAACCCATTTCAATGTGGTATATGGAGTAATTAACGGTGCTGCTGACGTGGGTATTGTGAGGACGGGCATCTTGGAACAAATGTCTGACCTGAAGAAATTGGAAATAAAAAGTATTTTTATATTAAATCGAAAAACCGACGATTTTCCTTACGTCCATTCAACCGAATTAGTACCAGAATGGTTTTTATGTTTGACACGAAAGCTTGAAGCGAAAATGAGTACTCAAATCCAGACTGCACTCTACGAAATGAATGCTAATACTTTGGCAGCTACTCAAATGAAACTTCTTGGATGGAAAAATCCTGCAGAGTTTATTGGTTTCAAGATGGATAGGTTTTTAGCGATACAAAAATCTTTGCCTTAGAACTCGTTGTTTGAGGAACATTATGGCAGAGGTAAAGTGGTTAGTAGTAGAAGGAGACAGACTATCAGAGCACGAAAAGATTTTTTTTAATTCTATACCTGTTATCTTTACGGATCCATTTGTCTTTTCAGAAAGACTAGCCCGTGAGTACACTGGTATGTTTGTAAAGTTGGCTGATAAAGCGGATGTATTGTTTTATCAAAAGTTGTTGAAGACAAGGCTTTCGCGAGAAACGTGTGCGAAACCTTTTTTGTTTTGGGGCGCCAGACACGACTTTTTGAATTCTCCTTTGTGGCCAACAATCAGTAATGATGCTGTGTTAAGCGCATGGAATGCTGAAGATGTAAGCAAGTGGATGAATAACGTAATCAGTTTTAAACCTAGCAGCTTTAATTCTCTTTGGGGTTCTTGTTTTGAAGTTATTACGCAAGCTGTCCAATTGGACGATAGAGTGAACTTAGTATTTATTCGTACTGATGGTGCAAAGGGTGGAATCTTAGTTGAAAGGGGTAATGTTATTCAGTGTTGCACGGAAAAGCTCACGGGCAAAAAAGCTTTGTTTGATATGCTAACATGGTCTGAAGGATCTTGCCAGCTTCAACCCAAGGCCTCCCTTTACGATTCAAACTCTTTGATAAACCAGCCTTTATGGAATCTTTTTGATGAATATTACAAACAGATTGAGGAAGTTGTTTTTATTTTTTCTTTAATTCAATCTTTTAACGTAAGTTTTTACTTGGAAGAAAACAATTGCGCCCTTGATGATGCTGGAGATCCCAATTATGAAGGCCATAAGGTAATTTGTAGTTTAATTCAAGAAGGAAAAACCCTAAATCAAATTTTGGCGCTTTCTCCCCTGAATACTCCGGACACCATAGCTTACATTTACAGACTTCTTTCTTTTGGGGACATTGTTGAAGCCGAGCGCAAGGATTTTAATTACAACCAATCCACGTCTGAGCCTTTCGTATTAGCTACTGTTCAACCTTTAAAAAAGATAAAAGTGTTGGTGGCAGATGATGCACCTTTTTTTCAGAAGGTTTTAACCAGAATTTTGTCGAGAGATGGGAGGTTTGAAATTGTCGGCAATGCAAAGGACGGTTTAGAATGTCTTGAGCTTACTGAAAAAACAAACCCCGATGTATTGTCTTTGGACATTGAAATGCCCCGACTTGATGGATTGGGAACGTTAAAACGCCTGATGATAAAAAGCCCCAAGCCAGTTGTTGTTCTGAGCGCCTTTACAGGGGAGACCTCAAGACAAACCTACGAAGCATTCAAACTTGGGGCAGTTGATGTAGTAAAAAAGCCCAGCAAGTTCTCCGTAGAGGAAGTGGAAAAACAAGAAAAATTAATCGCCGAAAGGATTTACAGGGTAGCTGGTGTGAAGTTAGACGCAATTAAATATGTGAGAAAAAGGCGGGCGGGAGCAAACAGTGGTGAAAAAGCCTTAAATTTTAAAAACAGATTTCTTATTTTCAGTTATTTTGGTGAAGGTAGTTTTTCTCTGTTTTTGAGGACACTTGCTTATTTGAACGGAGTGAATCTCTCAGCACCTGTAATTTGTGTGGTTCCAGTAAAACAGGTAATATTGGATTCTCTTTTTCACTATATAAGCCAGGATTTTGAGCTACCAATTGTTAAACCTGACATGAAAATGCGCATGTCCGTAAATTCACCTAATATATTTTTGGTAGGTAGCGATGTCAGGATCCATTTCTTTGAAGATAACAATCGGTTATCTTTTTTACCTTTCGAAGATGATGGTGTACCTCTTGAAGATATTATAGACTCACTTTGCAAAACTGCTATTGATGCTCGGTATGAACTGCTGTTTACGGCCATTTCTGGTAGGCGATCTGCGTCAGTACCATTTATAAAAGCGGCAACGCCTGGATGGAAGGTAGCCTATTTGGATCCAGCTATGTGCTTGTTCCCCGATTTAGGATTAGAGCTTAAGAAAAATAGCATCGGATTTGAATTTGGCAGTATAAAAGAAATGGTTCAATGTATGATTGAACCAGAAAAAATATTCAATGATATCAAGAATTCTTTAAGTGAATCTGTTGGGCATGTTACTAGAAGAAATCAGTAAAGCTAACTATAGGAGGTGCCTTTGAAACAACTGGTGACTTTCACAGTTTCTGGAGAAGAATTTGCCATTGATATTATGCAGGTACAGGAGGTCATACGGCTTCCGGAGTTAACGCCTGTCCCGAATGCTCCCGATTTTGTTGAAGGGGTTATACATCTTAGGGGCAGGATAATTCCTGTGATAGACCTTCGTAAGAGGCTAAAAATAGCTGGCAAGGAAATTGGCCCGTACGATAAGTTCACGCGAGTTATCATTGTAGTTCTTCAGGGCAAATGGACAGGTTTTATAGTTGATGCAGTTACAGAAATACTGAAAGTTGAAGAGGGGTCTGTTAAGCCAACTCCTGAGTTGGTAATGGAACAAACTGGCGCGGAATACTTCGAAGGTGTAGTTCACCAGAATGATAGGTTAATCATTCTGTTGAATCTACCGAAGGTTTTGAAACCCTTTGAAAGAGATCAGCTTAAGGAGCTGGATTTAGAAAGCATTAAAAAGATTTTACTAGAACAATAAAGGGATTTTTTAAATGACTTTTAGGTTACCAAAATAGGAGGAGAGGAACAGATGGCAACGATGCAGGCTACGGGTACGGGAATCAGTATGCGAACCAAACTGTTAGGGCTTTTTCTTATAACAATTGTGCCCCTTTTCCTTCTGCAATGGTTGAACTATCGAACTCTAAAGGTCCAATTAGATGCAAATATAAAAGAACGTTTGGAAACAGAGTCAAAGAGGCTATCTAGAACGGTTGATTTGCTGATGCATGAGCGTGTAGCGGATATTAAGTCATGGGCAAGACTGGAAACGGTAAAAACTGCTTTGGAGATTGGCGGCGGCCAGGCTGGTGCAGATGATCTTTTGAAAATACTGGTTGAAAACTATGGCACTTTTTATGTTCTGATGATTGTTGATTCTGGAGGATCCGTAATTTCATCGAATATCTCTAAAGCCATAGGGCTAAATTTTAAGAACCAACCTTGGTTTGCCAAACTGATGAAAGGAAAAGATGTAGCTCAAGATTGGAATTATTACACCGTATTGGAAAAGTTAGTTCCCAAATCAAAGGGCCGATCTGTTTTGCTAGGTTCTCCGGTAATGAGTGGTAATAATGTCACTGGAGCGATAGTCGGCTTTGTAAACTGGAATACCATTCAGGGTATCGTAAAGACAATCACATGGGGCAAAACGGGTTATGCATATATTCTCAGGCAACCTGATTACATGGTTATTGGTCATGTGTCTGATAAGATTTTAGGCAAGACTGTGCAGGAACTTGGAGTTCCAGCGCTAATCAAACAAATCAAGATGAAGAAAAGAATAGCCAGATATTCCTTTACCAATCCGAGAACCGGTAAGAAGGCTGAAAAAATCGTCGGGCTTGTGATTAGCAAGGGCTATGGACTGTTTAAAGGGTTTAATTGGGTTTATGGTTTTGGAGCGGATAGTTCCGAGCTTTATGCGGCTTTATCCAGAGCAAGACAACAATTCTACATTGTAACAGCACTCTATATTATATTTCTGGTAATAGCTGGTTTCGTTGTTAGTGCTCTTGTTAGTCGCCCCATTCTTTCAATGGTAGATGCTATAACGGATATTACGGAAAATCTTGATTTAACAAAGCGTATTGAAATCAGAAGTCAGGACGAGATTGCCTATGTGACTAGGGCTTTCAATACACTGCTTAACAGATTGGAACAAACCTTTGGTACCATCTTCCGGGGGCGAGATCAGGTTGCACATGCTATAGAGCAGGTCAAAACAATATCTATGCAAATTGCCAAAAACGCAGAGAGACAGGCTGAGCAGATTCAGGATGTGTTAGGCCGTGTTGAAGAAATGAGGCAGGCTACTGAAGAAAGCAACAAAAACGCTGTGGAAAGTCAATCTTACTATGACGGTATTGCAACATCTTTGACTCAAATGGCTGCCAGTATCCAGGAAATAGCCAAATCTGCAGCACGGCAAGCTGATAGAGTAGCAGGTGTTTTGGAGTACATTGAGCAAATGAATGAAGCCGACGAAAGTATAGCAGGAAAAACCAATCGGCAGCTCGATGCTGTTGAAGAAACAGCGGGTGCTGTGGGGGAAGTCCGTTCGGCAATTCAGAAGATTGCAGAAAGAACACAAGAAACAGCCCACCAATCTCAGGAAGCATATGAAAGGGCAACAAAGGGGCAAGAAACTATTGAGCAGATGGTTGAACGAATGAGATTGATTGCGGAAAGTAGTGAGAAGGTAACGGAAATCGTAGAGGTTATTTCTGACATTGCCGATCAGACAAATCTACTTGCTTTGAATGCTGCAATAGAAGCCGCAAGAGCAGGGGAGCATGGAAGAGGATTTGCCGTAGTTGCAGACGAGGTGAGGAAGCTCGCGGAGCGAACTGCGGAGGCGGCTAAGGAGATTGCTATTCTTGCAAAAGATAGTTATCAAAAGGTTCAAGAAGGTACCGACCTGGCTTTTTCTTCCAGAACGGTGCTCCAGAATATTGTTGCCGCGTCCGAACGTACCAATGTTCTGACACACGAGATTAATTTGGCCACTCAAGACCAGGGAAAAGAAGTCGAAAAGATTTCGGACGCAATGCAGAGGCTCAGCGCTTTAGCCGAAGAAATAGCCAGCTTAACTGGTGATCAGGTAGTTAGGAGGGATAAGGTGGCAGAAATGGTGGAGGAGATAAGATCCTTGTCTCAGGAAGTTGACGCAGCAACTCGGGAGCACGCTAAGGGGGTGGAACAGATAACAGGTGAAGTTATAAAAGCAAATGAACGTGCTACCAAGATTATGGAACTCACAATGGCTCAGCAAGAACGAGCTAAAGTGCTGGAAGAAAACATGAATCAGGTAGCCGTATTGGCACGGAAGAACGCTGTTGGTGCCGAGCGTTCTTACAAACTGAATGAGAGATTGGTGAGTATCATGAACGAGTTTACTCAGGTACTTTCGCAATTTAAAGTAAGGATTCAAAAGATAGCTCAGGATGAGTCAATGGTTCAGTCTTCAAAGGCCTCAGAGCAAGAATAAACGAAGAAACGGGAGATTTTAATGACTTCCGATTTTTTAGAAGAATATCTCGAAGATGCAAAGGACCATATAGCAAGTTTCGAAAGAGCCCTTTTTCGTTTAGAGCAAAATATCGAAGATAGGGAAGCCCTGAAAAACATATTTAGGGCTTCTCACAGTCTAAAAGGTTCCTCTTATTATATGGGTTTTCAAAATCTTGGATCTGTCGTGCACAGCGTAGAAACGATGCTGGAACCTTTAGTTAAACAGAATGCCCCCCCATCAAAAGAGCTGGTAGATTTGCTGTTCAAGGTTCTTGAGTTTTTAGAAAAGGGTGTGGATTTGGTGGCAAAAACAGGAGAAGATCCTGATATACCTCCCGAACTGAAAGAACTCCTTGATTTTCCCTCTACTGAAGTTGAACATGAAGAACATGATAATGAGCAGGCGTCTTTACCTATTGTAGAAGAAGAATATGACGAAGAGCTTTTGCAAATTTACATTGAAACCGTAGAAGAAAAGCTTGCAGAACTTTTCAAGGCTCTAACCTCAGTAGAATTTTCTCAAGAAGAATTTTTAAAACAAATAGAAGCAATTTTCGACCGTTTGACAAGCGCCAGTCGCTATATGGATTTTGATCGTATTGTCACCTTTTTTGAAACATGGGAAAGTGAACTGAAAAAAGCAACGGAAGCTCGTGACCCTGTTAGTTTGGCTCTTGAGCTGTGTAAGGAAAATCTAAAAAAACTAAAAGAATTAATTCCCAGGATTAATGATGAAGCTCTCCTTGGTTTACTTGACACAGGTGTGAAGGACAAACATGAATTGGAAGCATCGGAAGTTGATGTGGAAGACTTAAAGGACGATATTCTGCCCGAACTGGAATTTCTTTCTCAGCAGATTGATAACGTCTTTGATGGTCTGGGCGAGGATGTAGAAGATATTACTGAAGAACCCGAGGAAGAGCCTCTTGAAGTTACAGACATTTCTGAAGAATTTGATTTAGCTTCGCAGGCAGTAGATAGTCATATGGTTCCACAACATCAGGGGGAACAGACTCTACCTTTTATAACCGTTGAAGAAGAGAAGGTTGCAGGAGAGATTGAAGAAGAACTCAAAGAGGAGATAGCACCTTCCCAACTTTTGAGAGTGGATCCAGCTAAGGTTGACTATCTTTTGAATAAAGTGGGAGAGCTGGTTATTCGGCGTTCTGAATTTGATGTGGTAACTTCTGAGCTCAAAGACATAGTAGATACATGGAGTAGAAGTGGTAGGATAGGACCGGAAGAAAAAAAAGTTTTGGAAGGTTTACATCGAAGATATTCTGATACTTTGACTTTATTTGCTAGGCTTACTAGAGAACTTCAAGATGCTGTCATGAAAATTAGAATGTTGCCTCTCATGCAGCTTTTTAGCCGGTTTCCAAGACCTGTTCGAGAACATGCTCGAGAACTTGGCAAGGAAGTTCAGCTGATTGTACACGGTGGTGACACTGAGTTAGACAGGCATCTTCTGGAGCAGCTTCATGAACCGTTGCTTCATATTTTAAGAAATGCTGTTTTTCATGGAATAGAACATCCAGATGAAAGAGTTGCTGCAGGTAAGCCTCCAAAGGGAACAATTTTAATTAATGCCTATTATAAGCATCAAATGGTTTTTATAGAAGTTCAGGATGATGGGCGGGGTGTTGATACGGAGCGCTTAAAAGATGTGTTGGTGGCTCAAGGGGTTTATTCTCCGGAGGATGTAAAAAACCTTGATGAAAACAAGCTGCTGGATTCAATTTTTATTGCGGGAGTGTCAACATCTTCAGAATCAACTGAAAGTGCGGGTAGAGGTATAGGACTTGATATAGCCAGACAAAAATGTCGGGCTGTAAATGGTCAAATTACGGTACAAACAGTTAAAGGTCATGGAACTAAATTTACTATTCAGATTCCTTTAACGCTTGCCATTATACCAGCATTATTGGTGTTGATAGAAAATCAAGTTTATACATTGCCCCTGGCAAATGTGACGGAAGTTTATGATTTTGACAAATCAAGGGTGAAAAAAATCAAAGATTATTATGTTTTTACCGTAGAAGACAAAGCGATTCCTTTAATTTTCCCCGAAGATATTTTCCCCAGGCTGGGAGTTAAATCGTCAGATATAATAAATGAAGATGATCAGGAGCGGTACATTGTCCTCCTGAAAACTCATATTCATGAAGTCGGTTTGGTGGTTAACCGTTTTCTGGGACAGCAGGAGGTCGTAATTAAGCCCATAGAGGATTCTATGGATGCAATTAGGGGATACACCGGCGCAACAATACTTGGAGATGGGAGTATATCTCTTATTATAGACATCGCAGATTTAATATCTCTTATGCCTGTAAGATATAGAAATTCTTTTGCAGCTGGCGCGAGGAAATGAAAAAAAACAAACAAAAAGGTCTGTCGGGACGAATAAACAATATTGAGTTGTCCCAACTTGTTCAAATGGTATGTCTTACAGGTTCAGATATTTGCATTACAGCTGTGTCGAAGGAGAAGAGAGGCAATATTTATATTGAGAATGGCAATATAGTTCATGCTGAAACCGAGGACCTCCAAGGTGAAGACGCTCTTTTTGAAATTGCCAAAAGAGATAACCTCTATTTTCAACTGGAGTCCAAATATTCTACAACAGAAAAAACGATAGACAAACCCTGGGAATTTCTTATGCTTGAAGCCAGCAGGCTTCGTGATGAGGAATCTAGGACCAAAAAGACGAAGGTTCTCATAGTAGACGATTCGGTGTTCTTTGCTAAGAGATTGAAGAATATCATAGAAGAAGATGAAGACCTGCATGTAGTAGGAATTGCGACTAATGGTTCTGAAGCACTAAGTTTTATTGAGAATAATCAGGTAGATGTGATCATCATGGACATATTTATGCCGGTCATGTCTGGCGATACTGCTTTAAAGCACATTATGATTAAATATAGGCTGCCTGTAATGGTAATGAGTGCATTTCCTGAGGATTCCTTTTCTAGGCTTTTCGATTTTCTAAGATTAGGTGCTGTTGATGTTTGCCCTAAACTAAACAGCCATGACATTCATCTCAACAATTACGAAGAGATAATAAAGAAGAAAATAAAAAAAATTCGACATGCACAAGTTGAAAATTTCAAGGTTTTGCGAAGGGTAAAGCGGACTGTAAAGGCTGAAAGCTCAAGGGGACATAGTCAAGGTATTGTTGTTGTGGTAGGGGCCGAAGGGTCTTATGGGGAGTGGTTTAAATTGTCTTCCCAGCTTTTTTCAGAAAAAATTGTTTTCGGATGTACTCTGCTTCATCATGGGCTGCTGTCCTCTTTTGCAAAGTTGCTTAAAGAGCAAACGGGTTATCCGGCGCTTCTACTAACTCACGAGCACATAGAACCCTTAAATGCTGGAACCATTTATCTTGTTAGCCTTGAAAAAACAAAAAGTATAAGAAAAGGTTCCCGAGGAATCGAATTGAGTGAGTCGTCGAGTAAAGAAAATAGTTTCGCTGGTAGGGTCTTGATTTTCATACGTTCCATCATTGAGGAAACAGATTTTCCGGTCGATGTAGTAGTTTTGTCAGCTCCTGAAAGATGTTCAGAGGAATGGAAAGAAATTGCTGAAAACCCTAGGATCCGTTTTTGGCTACCGGAGCCTCATATGTTGTTATGCCCTGACCTAGTTGATTCCTTAATGCAGTTTGATACAGGAAATCGCTTTCTCAATTTTAAAATCTGTCGCTCATGGGAGTCCCTGGGAAAAGCATGAAAATTGTTGTTGTTGCGGATACTCACCTGGAAATTGTTACAGAGGATTTGGAACAGATTTGCAGGGAATATTGTACGGACGCTGATCTGGTTATTCATCTTGGAGACTGGGAAAGTCTTGAAATTTACAGATTCTTTCAAAAATATCCTTTAATTGGCCTTGCCGGAAATAGTGATCCGCATCAACTAAAAAAGCTGTTGCCCTACAAGAAAATTGTAAAAATCGGAAAATATCGGATTGGAATGATTCATGGCAGTGGAGCGCCCTTTGATTTAACCAGAAGAATTAGACGAGAATTTGTTGATGTAGATGTAATACTTTTTGGTCATACTCATGAGCCTTATCAGTCTCGAGAAGAAAATCTCCTTTGGTTGAATCCTGGATCTCTGTTATGGGGACGAGGACAAGTTGAACGAAGCCTCGCGATAATAAATCTGGATGAACGCATAACAAGCGATATCATTATGCTTTAGTGCTCACGGTCATAACTCCGTCCATTTGTATTCTGGACTCTCTTTATTTCCTTTTGACACCTGCAGTAATAGGTTGTATCCAGACTCGTGAAATGTGGGAGTAGAAATGTGAAGGGCAAA
>JALXAE010000246.1 GCA_026992355.1 Syntrophobacterales bacterium
TTTGTCCTTTTGAGGCATTTTTTACCCAAGAAGTATATTCCCCTGGTTCTCTTCTGCCTTCAATGAAAGCGAGAGGAAGATTTCTTTATGCAGGGCGTTACAGAATGAAATGGGAGTATGAATACCCAGAGAATCAAATTTTTATTATACTTCCTAATCTTTCCTGGATGTATGTACCTGAGGACAAACAGTTGCAGGTATTTGATACTGAATCTATTAAGAAGACAGCAATTGCTGCTGCTTTTTCTGAAGGAATTTTGAAATATTTTAGTATCAGATCAGTCACGCGTTTTTTAGGGAATGGAGATGGAGGTGGTGACAACTCAATTATGATAAATTTTGAACCCAGAGGTAAGAATCGCGACATCAAGAGTCTATCTGTTGTTGTGGACATAGAAACCAGGAAGATTACCAGGCTAGAAAGTCTGGATCTTGTGGGCAGGAAAAATATATTAATTTTCAAGGCAGAAAAACACCTAAAAAAAGTAAATCCTGGGGAATTCAAACTTCCCGATTTAGCCGGAGTGGTAATCCTAGACTCTGAGGGTAATACTTTGGACAAGCAAAAAATTGTCAACCTAATCAACTCTTCAATTTCTAAGGGGACCTGTGGAGATGACCAAGAATGACTTAGTAAAGGCAATAGAGAAGCTTAAAAAGGAGCGTCGAGCAATCCTTCTTGCTCATAATTATCAGAATCCAGATGTACAGGATGTAGCAGATTTCAGGGGAGACTCCCTGGAGTTGAGCAGAATAGCTGCTAAGACGGATGCATCTGTGATAGTATTTTGTGGTGTTCATTTCATGGCTGAAACGGCAGCCATTTTAAACCCTGACAAAATAGTTTTGCTTCCCAGGAAAGATGCTGGTTGTCCAATGGCTGATATGATAACGGCTGATGATCTTCAAAGGGTTAAAGAGGAATATCCAGGAGTTCCTATAATAACTTATGTAAATTCGACGGCCGATGTGAAGGCTTTAAGTACGATTTGCTGTACTTCCGCAAATGTTGTAAAAATTGTCAGAAGTTTTCAGGACCATCCAAGGGTTTATTTGACTCCTGATAAAAATTTAGCCCAATATGCTGCAAAGCATGTGAACAATGAGGTTTTATACTGGGATGGATTTTGTCCTATACATGATTCATTAAGTGTTCACGAGGTTATTGCGAAAAAAAAGCAATTTCCCGAAGCTCTATTTATTGCTCATCCAGAGTGTAGACCTGAGGTGCTGGATGTTGCCGATCATATTTTTAGCACATCCGGAATGTTGCGTTTTGTAAAGGAAGCTGGGAATAGGGAATTTATTATTGGGACGGAGGTGGGTATCATTTATCCAATGCAAAGGGAAAACCCTGATAAGATTTTTTATCCGGCTTCTGAGTCAATGATTTGTTCAAATATGAAAAAAATTTCTTTGATGGATGTATTTAATGCTTTAGAAACACTTGAACCTCGGGTTGTAGTGTCTGAGAATATTAGGACTAAGGCTCTTGCTGCAATAACTCGAATGCTGGAAGTTAGTTAAAGGTCGTATAAAAACATGACATCATTTGAAAAACCTGTAGTAGCAATAACTTTGGGAGATCCATGCGGGATTGGTCCTGAGGTTGTAGTAAAGGCCCTGTGGAACTTAAAGCCATTCCATCATTTTATACCCGTTGTTGTGGGTGAATTGAAGGCTTGTGAAGTTGCAGCCAGGTTGTGCGATGTTTCTCTCAACTTTCAAGCAACTCCTCATTTGGAACATGTTCGACAAAGTGGTGACACAATATGGGTTTTAAACCCTTATCCACTTAAAAATATCGATTTAATACCGGCTAAACCTACTCGTGACTCTGCCATGGCAGTAATCAAATGCATTGAGAAAGCTGTTAGTTTGGCTCTATCCGGTGGGGTTGATGCAATTTGCACTGCTCCAATAAACAAAAAAGTGTTGGCACTACATGGTTTCGAATTTCCAGGTCATACGGAGTTTCTAAAGTTTCTGACCGGATCAACAGATGCTGTTATGATGCTTGCTGGACCTCGCTTGAAGGTTAGTCTTGTAACTATTCATGAACCTTTGGCTAAAGTGGGCAGTATTCTTTCAGTTGATAAGATTTGCAGAGTGATAAAAATAACCGGGGAAAGTTTGAAAAAATTTTTTAACGTCAGTAAGCCTCAAATTGCTGTTTGTGGTTTGAACCCCCATGCCGGTGAGGAAGAGATGTTTGGGATGGAGGAATCTGAAATTATTGAGCCGGCTATAAGACGATTTAGCGATGTAACTTCTTTTAATGTTGTAGGACCTATTCCGGCCGATACAGTTTTTTATAGGGCTTACTGTGGGGAATTTGATGCTGTGGTTGCTATGTATCACGACCAGGGTTTAATTCCAGTGAAGTTGCTCTATTTTCACACTGCAGTTAATATTACCCTTGGTTTACCGATTATTAGAACTTCAGTTGACCATGGCACCGCTTACGATATCGCAGGTAAAGGTATAGCAAACTCTGGAAGTATGGAAGCTTCTATTGAATTGGCCCTTTTGATGATCAGAAACAGCAGATAATGAAAACATCCCATGAAGCTTCACCAGATATTTCTGTTGAATCGATTAAAATCAAAAATGCAAGGGCTGGAAATCTCAGAAATATCGATATTGAGATTCCTATAAATTCGATAACTGTAATTACGGGCCCTGGTGGTTCAGGCAAAACCTCTCTCGCTTTTCAAGTTTTATACAGGTTTAATGACCAAGCTTTTAGAAGAGCAATTGGAGAATTTGTTACCCCTGTTCCCTCCCATTACCTTTCAGTGGTTGATTATGTGAGCCCGGTAATGGCTACGGTTGGACTGCCACAGTTTCCAGAGAAAGTCCGTCGAGATTATAGTGTTGGTCATTACATTGGTTTTGACCAGGCTCTTTGTCGGCTTTTAACTGTCAGTGGTGAACTGGTTTGTGAAAATTGTAATTGTTTTATAAAAACTTATTCACCTTATGATGTGTGCCGGAACGTTTTTAAGCTTCCTGAAAATACGAGGTTTTATATTTTATCTGACATTGGTCAAATATCTCGAACCAAGCTTACCTTACTTTTAAAGGAACTGACCAAAAAGGGTTTTGTCAGGGTTTTTATAGATGGCAGGCTTTACGAGCTTCACAATGTTGACAATATACCTCGCCGACCAACTCATAGGGTTTCGGTCGTTGTAGACCGACTCGTGGTGGATCGTAAATATGCTGATCGCATAGCAGAATCTGCTGAAATAGCTTACAGAGAAAGCCCCCTGGGAGTGGCTAAAATTGTCACCACCAGTGGAGAACAACTGTTCTTTTCGAATAGGTATATTTGCTCAAAATGTGGCAGGGAATATCCTGCTCTGAGTTTTGATCTCCTTATGCAGTATTTGGGATCTTTTCATAGTTCCGAGAAGAATAAGGAATTTTTAATTAAATGGGAGTCTTGGAACTTAGCAGAGCTGTATAATCAATCATTTAATGAGATCTACGAGTTAGTGAGAGATTATGAAAGCGATAACACCGTGACAATGGACATGGTGTCGGAGGTTGTTAGATATTGTCGGTGTGTAAAGGAATTTGGCGTCGGGTATCTGTCGCCGGCTTCACTTTTGAGAAATATATCTTCAGGTGAGTTCCAGAAGCTGCGATTGTCCAGGTTACTTACGGTGGATTTTAGTGGATTGTTGCTGGTTTTTGATATGCCGTCAAAATTTCTGGATAAATCTTGTGTTGAATTTTTCTGTTCCTGTCTGAGAAGTTTGTGCCAAAGAGGGAACACTATTGTTGTGGTTGACCATAACATGGACGTGATTCGAAGTGGTCATTTAATAGTCGAAATGGGTCCCGGAGCAGGGCCAGATGGGGGTAGAGTTGTATGGAATGGTAGGCCAAGCGAGTATGTGAGACCGTACGCTAATGAATCAGAAGCTGTAACTCTGACAAGAAAGGACGAAAAATTAAGTGCTGACAATCAAATTGTTGTACGGGGCGCTAAAGTAAATAATCTCAAAGAAGTTTCCATTTTGGTTCCTACCCCTTCCATTACTTTGATTACGGGTCCTGTGGGATCCGGCAAAACATCACTGGCAAATTCCATAGTCACTTTTATAAAGGGTGAAAAAGAAAAGAGTGAGTTGGCACAAGATATTCGAGTTCCCGAAAATCTTACAAAAGTTTTGTATGTTTCTGAATCAGCTGTATTAGGGAGTGGTAAATCCAGTGTGGCAACAATTATGAACGTGCTTTCTCCAATTAGAAGCTTTTTTGCGAAACTTCCAGTTTCAAGGCGTAGAGGTTATTCATCGAAACATTTTTCTTACACTTACCACAAGGTGCAATGTCCTCTTTGCAAGGGTTTTGGTATATTGGGATACTCAAATCAAAAATCCTCAGACGTAATGATTTGCAATGGTTGTGGTGGCAGAAGATATAATGATGAGATAATTAAGGTGAAATACAAAGGTTATTCCATTGCGGATTTGATGGATTTCTCAGTTCTTCGAATTGTTGAACTATTTTCTTTTTTACCTGTTGTTAAAAATCGGCTGAAAATATTAATTGACCTTGGAATGGGTTACGTTCGCTTTGGTCAACCTCTGGTAACTCTATCAGGCGGCGAAATTAAGCTATTGATAATTGCAAGATATATTTCCATTCTATCGACCTCTTCCGATGCAAACAAAAAAGTGCTATTTGTTTTTGATAACCCCTTTTCGGGACTTTCCCGAGGAGACATAGATAAGTTATTTGTTGTGTGGTACGAACTAGTGAATATGGGACATACCGTCATTGTGTGTGATGCAAACAGTGAATTTGCTTCTTTTTGTGATTGGCTTGTTGTTCTTGGTCCTGGAAGTGGTCCCAGTGGAGGAAGGTTGTTAAAACAGGGTAAACCTCAAGTAGCGAATATCTGATCAGAAGTTCGTAGACAGATGGTAAGCAATGCTGTCGAGTTTTATTGTGAAATCAATATTTTCTACATGACAACAGTCTGGAACCTGGATTTGAACAGGTGCGAAATTCAGAATACCGTTTATCCCGGCCAGTATTAGCTGATTGGCTACACTTTGAGCAGCACTTGCAGGCGTAGCAATTACTCCTATGTGTATATTTCGTTCTTTAACAATTTCTTCCAGTTCATCCACGTGATTTATAACTAATCCATTTGGCAGCTTTTTACCTACCTTGTTAGGATCAACATCAAATGCGGCTGTGAACACATATCCATGTTTTATAAAATTGCTGTGCCGGATCAGCGCCAAGCCTAGATTTCCAATTCCAACCATCGCCAGGTTCCATGTGCGATTTAATCCCAATATTTCCTTAATTTGGTTTATTAGATCTATTACCCTGTAACCTACACCGCGAACCCCGAATTCCCCAAAGTAAGCCAGGTCTTTTCTAATCTGAGCGGGGTTAACTCCACAGTGTTTAGCAAGTTTTTCAGAAGATATAACATCTACATCCTCTTCCATTAATTCTTCTAGAACTCTTAAATAAACAGACAAACGGTTGATTGTAGCTAGGGGAATCTTTGTGAATTTCATTTTGGAGTAACCTCTCAAAATGGCCTGTAATCAATATAGCGACGAGGGTTAAATCCCCTCATCGCTATTTCTTTTAGCCTTTTGAAAAAGCTTACTGATAGTATCAGTTTAGTGACCGGCCAGACCGATGAATGCTTGGATAAGCTTGCTGACCGGATTTGCGTAAATAAGAATTAATGCAACGACAAGAGCATAGATTGTGAGGGACTCAATCATTGCCAAACCAATCAGCATAGTAACAGTGATTTTACCCGAAGCTTCTGGATTTCGAGCTACACCCTCAACAGAGCCTTTTACAGCCAATCCCTGACCAACACCACAGCCAGCAGCAGCAAATGTAATAGCAATCGCAGCTGCCAAAGCAGACCAGGAGAAGAACTTAAGACCTGTCATAGTAACATCAGCACCAACACCAGCCTCTTCTGCTGCAAAGGCAAGGGCTGCAAAACCAAGTGAGAACAACACTGTCAGCAAACCAGTTCTTCGAAGCATCTTCCACTACCTCCTTAAAGTTTTTAGTTTTGTTTTGTAAATAATAAACCGCACATTCCGGCCTTCCTGCCATTCTTTTAGTGAGCTTCTTCTATGGCTCCAGCAAAATACATCATGGAAAGGACGCAAAAGATAAAAGCCTGAATAAAACCGGTAAATAAGCCGAGCACCATCATTGGAAGTGGAGCAAGATACATTCCGGCGAGGAAAAATAAAATAGCCAGAACAAGTTCTTCACCGAAAATGTTTCCAAAAAGACGGATAGACAGGCTTAACACCCTTGCCAAATGACCTATAATTTCAATGGGCATCATAAGAGGTACAAGCCAGAGAACCGGGCCCATGAAATGTTTTATGTACTTGACTCCGTGGAATTTGACTCCGATTACATGGGTGTAGGCTACTACAATTATTGCACAGGCCAAGGTTGTGTTTAAATTAGAAGTTGGTGCGTAAAACCCGGGTATCATTCCCATGTAGTTGCTGCATAGAATGAAAAAAGCCAATGATGCTATAAGTGGGAACACAAACCGGCCTTCTTCTCCAACTATGCCTACCATAAAATCTTCAATACCACTCAATACGGCTTCGAAGAAGTTTTGCCCTTTTTCTGGTACCAGTGTTATTTTACGGCCGACCATCCAACCTAAAATGATAAGCACCGCCATAAGCAGCCAGGTATAAATAACATGTGGAAGAAGTAATTTCTGAAGAAACGTATGAGCTTCCTCAGCACTCAATACTACAGGCAGTCCTAACTTTTTTAAAATCATAGGCAAAAAAAGAACCGGATGTTCCATATCCTTACCCCTCTCTCTTAAAAGCCTGTTTGATAAACATTTCACCAGCTACGCTAATAAAACTTAACCCTATAAGCAACAATCCCCCTGCGAAAGCCAGAGGATTTACCCATTTATTAGCCACAATTAACCCAATAAAAAACATCAAAATCAGAAATCTTGCATAGTATTTGATCATCACAAGGGCTTTGTTCTTTGGCTTATTTTTCCTGTTAAAAATTCTCTTTAGTTGCCATTCAAGGATCTCAAAATTTATTGCCATAAGTACCCATCCCACAAAGATACTTAAAGCAATCTTCCTTGAATAATAGCTGGCAATCAGAACTATTAAAGAACCCAGCAGTGCATGTATTAGTTTAATTTTCTTAACTATTTCTTTTTCATTTATGTCCAATTTTTTCCTGCTCTTCCTTTTGTTGTCTTTTTGCAAATCTATAGTAGTTTTTAAACCCTGCGATAATGCCAAAGACCATAAAAATTAGCGTTAGCCAGGGCCATGTACCGAAACTATTATCAAGATAAAAACCTATGCCAACCCCAATGAAGATGGCAAAAGCAACGGAAAAACCAACCGTCGATGCCCTGGTCAGCTGTTTTATATACTCTTTCGTTTCCTTTTTCATCCAGTCTACTTCGTGTAATTCTTCACAACGCTTACTAGCATAGCCTTTTAAACTTAGTCAATGTTTTTTTCCAGGCTGTTACCAAAGTCACCATACCCTGTACCCTGTATTCGCACTAGGTTTTTTTACCTTTGCCTGGATTCCAGGATTTTTCTGAGAGATTTTTCTGCTGCTTCAATGGTTTTATCCAGGTCGTTGTAACTATGAGCGGTACTGATGAAAAAGGCTTCAAATTGGGAAGGGGCTAGGTAAATTCCTTCATTTAACATGGTATTCCAGAAAAGGGCGTATGCATCTGTGTCGCATTTTTGAGCATCTTCAAAGTTTTTTACAGGACTATCGGTAAAAAAGCCGCATCCCATAGAGCCAATTCTTTGAATAGTTACTGGTACACCGACTTTGGAAGCCGCGTTTTTTAAACCCTGTTCAAGATATGCTCCTTTTTCCTCCAGTTCTCGGTAGAGGGCATCATCCTGGAGTATTTTTAATGTTGTAAGCCCAGCAGCCATTGCAAGGGGATTTCCAGACAATGTTCCAGCTTGATAAATACTGCCTACAGGAGCTATATGTTTCATTATGTCAGCCTTACCCCCATATGCTCCAACGGGCAATCCTCCACCTATAATTTTTCCAAGACAGGTGATATCGGGGAGAACTTTAAATAATTGCTGAGCGCCGCCCGAGGATAGCCTAAAACCAGTGATAACCTCGTCAAAAATCAGCAGACATTTCCATCTGTCACACACTTCTCTTAAACCTTCCAAAAAACCCTCCTGAGGAGGCACTACTCCCATATTGCCCGCAACAGGCTCAACTATTATCGCAGCTACATCATCTCCAACTTGATTCATAACGGATTGAACCGCGTCTATATCATTGTACGGTATTGAAATTGTGCTTGATACAAAAGATTCAGGTACTCCAGGACAACCTGGTATTCCTAATGTAGCCACACCGGAACCAGATGATACAAGAAGACAATCACTATGCCCGTGGTAACAGCCTGTGAATTTAATAATTTTTGATCTTCCAGTGAATCCTCTTGCAAGTCTAAGAGCACTCATTGTTGCTTCTGTACCAGAATTGACAAATCTCACCATTTCAATTGAGGGCACCATATGTGCAACCAGTTCTGCCATTTCGACTTCTAAACGTGTTGGAATTCCATATGATGTTCCTTTTTTCGCTGTTTTGCAAATGGCATTAACAACATCTGGGTGCGCATGACCCAATATAAGGGGTCCCCAAGAACAAACATAGTCGATAAATTTGTTCCCGTCTTCATCCCAGATGTAGGCTCCCTCCGCTCTGGAGACGAAAATAGGTGAAGCACCTACAGCTTTCCCGGATCTAACAGGGCTGTTTACACCGCCGGGCATCACCTTACATGCTCTCTCGAAAAGCTTTTCAGACATTACTTTATTCACAGTTTCTCTCCTTTCGATATTCCGGTTACGTTACTATTCCTCACCCTTGATCTTCTGCATTTCATTGTGATATGCGGATATTACTTCATCCAGTTTTAGAATTCCTTCCAAGATCCCATCATCGTTCGTAATAGGTAGTTGATAATACCCTGATTTGAGGAACTTAATAAGTGCCTGATCAAGAGTTTCATTCCACTTGACGCTGACAGGTGACGACATTAGTTCCGCCACAACCAATAGGTCGGACAGAATATCTTCAAATACGATGTTTCTCACGTTCGGGAGTGATAATATTCCTTTTAACTTAAAGTCCTGGTTTACAACCGGCAAGAATGATTCTTTTGTTCTTAACATCAGGCGTTTCAAATCTCCCAGGTTCATATCTTCTGGCAGCATTGTAACGTCTCTGTCTTTGGAACACACATCTTCAACCTGAAGTTCTTGAAGTACATTGACTACAGCGTCTGCTCGGTGAGCGGGTGAGTGAAATTTGTTCAGTACCTGCTTCTCATAGAGATGCCATTTTTGAGATAGAATTATTGCAATCGTGGATGTAAAGATGAGGGGTACTAATAGTCCATATCCCTGAGTCATTTCGCTTACCATCATAAGGGCGCCAAGAGGTGCTTTGGCCACACCAGCGAAGAATGCCCCCATTCCTACAAGGGAAAAAGCACCTGGATGGGTAATAATATCGGGAAAATATTGATAACTTAATTGGCCGATAACGCCGCCTACCATTGCTCCTATATAGAGGGATGGTCCAAATACGCCTCCACTTCCACCAGAAGAAATGGTGAAGGATGTTGCGAAGATTTTAAAAACAGCCAGTGTTAACATTAGAGTTACACTTAAATTGCCGTAGAGTGCCTGTTGAATTGTACCATATCCACCACTTAACACCTGAGGGCACCACATACCAATGAGTCCAACCAGAAGACCTCCTATTGCAGGCTTAAAATGACGTTTTAATGGTAGAGGCCTGAAAAATTTGTCCCTTAGTCCGTAAAAGGCCTTTACGTATAAAAAGCCAAAGGGGACACACATCAAGCCTAATCCAACGTAGAACAAAAGCTCCATGGGGTTTTTGAATTGCTCAGGTGGGGTTTCAAAGATAGGCTGATGGCCGAATACCATCGTAAAGATGGAATAGGAAACAACAGAGGAAATTACACATGGTACGATTGCTTCCGACTCAAAATCTTCCCTGTAAAGAACTTCAACTGCTGTTAAAGCACCGCCGATAGGTGCCCGGAATATTGCTCCAAGTCCTCCAGCACAGCCGGCAAGAAGAAGTATGCGCCTATCTCTGACGCTAAGATTCAAAACTTGAGCGAGCCATGAGCCGAAACCAGAACCAATCTGTGCAATAGGTCCTTCTCTTCCCGCGCTACCCCCCGTTGCAAGTGTCATTATTGATGCCAGACTTTTAACGTAAGGTACCCTCCATCTGACATATCCCTTTTTATTATGGAATGAGTCAATCATTGCGTCTGTACCGTGTCCTTCTGCTTCTGGAGCCCATGTGTAAACAATGAAACCTGATATTAGACCTCCAATGGTGGGCAGTAAGAACAACATCCATCGTTTAAAGGGTTTTACAACTTGGATATGAACTAAGTGTTCTCCTGCAGGATGAGATAGTTTATATCCGGCCAAGTATTCGAACAGGTAGAATTTGCCCCATTCCAGACAGAAAAAGAAAGATATTGCTCCCAGGGCGCTGACAATTCCGACAATGGATCCATAAACCACCCATTTTAATCCTGCTCGCTTGTCCATCTCATTTCGGATTTTCTTCAGGATGTGCATCTTTTCATGTCCTCCCACCAGCTATGTCTTTCTGCTTGGTTGATCAAAGGGCACAATTTCGAATTGTTCCTGGTGAAATGATGAGTCGCCTTTGAGATAAATTCTGGCATGCAGCCGTTCTTCAGCTTCCTCAAATGCACTCCGTTCTTCATCATAGAATAGAGCGATTACGTCAGGATGAGCTTTAACCAAGATGTCTCGTCCAAAAAGCTCCTTTTTGTCGCGTTCCATAGCTCTTAGGATTTCATAACATACTGTCTGTTTGGATTTGACGAGGCCGGAGCCATCACAATAGGGACAGGGTTCTTGCAGAATTCTTGAGATATTTTCCCGTGTACGTTGTCGAGTCATCTCGACAAGACCGAATTCAGACATTCTAAGGACCTTGGTTTTGCTTCTGTCCTTTTTAAAAATTTCCGTTAGCGTTTCGAAAACCCTTTCCCTGTCGCTCGTCTTTTCCATGTCTATGAAATCAATTATTATAATGCCGCCAATATTTCTAAGCCTAAGCTGGCACGCTATTTCTTTTATTGCTTCAAGATTGGTTTTCAGTATAGTTTCCTCAACGTTCCTCTGCCCCACGTATCTTCCGGTGTTAACATCGATTGCGGTTAAGGCTTCCGTGTTTTCAATGACGATGTAGCCTCCGGATTTTAGCCACACCTTCTTATTCAGAGCCCTCTGAATTTCCATTTCGATGCCATAAGCCTCGAAGATGGGTTGGGAACCCTGGTACAACTCCACGCTGTATTTAAGGGAGGGCATAAAAGATTCAATGAATTGGATGATTTTCTGGTATTCTTTTTCCGAATCCACTACAAGACGTTCGACTTCTCTGGTGAAGAGATCTCGAACAGCCCTTAAAGTGATGTCTAATTCTTTGTGAATGAGTGCTGGAACTGGGGCATTTTCAGCCTTCTTTTTTATGTCTTCCCATACCTTGATTAGAAAATCCATTTCCGCAGAAAGCTTGTCTACCTGAGCTCCTTCAGCAGCGGTTCTTACAATAAAACCATATTCGGCTGGTTTAATGGATTGCATAATTTCGCGGAGTTTTTCTCTTTCTTCTTGATCTTCGATTCTTCGTGAAACCCCTACATGGCGTACCATAGGCATGAGAACAAGATTTCGTCCCGGAATTGTAATGTGAGTAGTCACCCGTGCACCTTTATTTCCCAGAGGTTCCTTTGCAATTTGAACCAGCAGCTCCTGACCTTCCTGAAGCCTTTCTTCTATAGGGATGTCAGGGATAAGTTTTGTTTCGACATTATTGGCGTCTTCTTCCAAATTATTCTCTCTGGGGTAGACGAAATTTTCTACTATTTGGTCATGATTTATGCATACATCACCCACATATAAAAAGGCTGCCTTTGGTAGCCCTATATCCACAAAGGCTGATTGCATGCCCGGAAGGACTTTTACCACTCTGCCGTTGTAAATGTTTCCGGCAATTGTTTTATCTGTATGTCGTTCTATAAAAAGCTCTACTACATGGCCGTTTTCTAATAAAGCGATTCTGGTTTCATAGGATGCAGCATTTATTATCAGTTCACTGTGCATTCTTTAACTCCAAGACTATCATGCCCAAAATTTTTGTATCTACTGCTGACTTTTAGCATCCTAAAGTAATAGGCTCTTTCCCGTGCTATTCCTGCAGATAGTAGAAAATCCAAAGGGCGTACTAGGGGAAAGCTACCACATTTTAAAGAAATCTCAACACACTGATTATTTATTACCTGAAAATCAACAAGAATATTTTTTAGAGGCAGTTCTTTGATTTTCTTCCTTTTTTTAACCGTTACCAG
This sequence comes from Syntrophobacterales bacterium, assembly GCA_026992355.1. Lineage (GTDB taxonomy): Bacteria > Desulfobacterota > Syntrophobacteria > Syntrophobacterales > Thermodesulforhabdaceae > JALXAE01. Next base: position 12,512 of record JALXAE010000246.1, read on the forward strand.
ATTACCTTCATTTTCTGCAAAAAATTTCAGGGTTAACGTATCTTCTTTGGAAAGGTTTTCTATTCTATAGGTATAACTTTCAGGGAAGAGTATTGCTGGTTTTTTTTCCAGTTTTTTAAATGAAGTGATTTCTATCCCATCTGGAAGCTGTTTATTCCATTTAGATTGGAAATCTTCGGCTGTTTCTGTTAAGGCAATCCATCCAATCTCATTCACACTTTCTAGTCCCACAGGCAAGGCGTCCTGGAAAGACATTTTTGGAGCAGGATGAAAGCCCTGGGAGTATGATAGCGGCAATCCAACTCTTCTCGCAGCCCTTGCAAGCAACCTTTGAATGTCAGTTTGAGAAAAAAACTTTGCCATATTAAGTTTAGTGTATGTGAATTCAAACCAATATTCTTTTTGCCTGTCGATAATTTCCACTGACATAAGATTAGTTTTATAATCCTTTTCAGGGACTTTGTTTTTGTGGATTATCGGCTGTACAGTTTTAAAGTCGCAAACTCCACACCTAGTACAGGCTCCGCTTCTGCAATCGCTTGTGAATCTGGCTTCCATTGCTTTCCTGTATTCTTGTATTAAATAGTCTTTGGTAACCCCGCATGATAAATGATCCCAGGGTAGAATCTCGTCCAGTTTTATGGTTCTGTTTGCATAAAATTCTGGAT
>JALXAE010000247.1 GCA_026992355.1 Syntrophobacterales bacterium
GGGAACCAAGCTTGCCTGTGCCGAAATGATAATGTCGGGTACAACCGCCTTTTGCGATATGTATCTTTTTGAAGATGCAGTTGCCAGGGCTGCTGATGAATGTGGAATGAGAGCCCTTGTTGGTGAAGTGTTGTACGATTTTCCATCTCCCAATTACGGGTCTTTGGATAATGGATTGCGATATACGGAAGAGTTCATAGCCGAATGGAAGAATCATGAAAGGATTTCAGTAGCAGTTGAGCCTCACGCTGTTTACACATGTTCCCCAGAAACTCTTGAACGGTGTTTTTCTTTATCAGAAAAACATGATGTTCCCTTGATAATTCATCTTTCCGAGACCCAGCAGGAGGTACAAGATTGCATTGAAAGGTACGGAAAAACTCCTGTCCAGCATCTGGCATCCATTGGTTTTCTATCTGATAGGCTTATCGCGGCACATTGTGTTGTTTTGAATGAGAAAGACAAAGAGCTTTTACTACAAAATAAGGTAAAGGTTGTTCATAATCCAGAAAGCAATTTGAAATTAGGATCTGGAATAGCGGATGTTCCTGATTTGTTAAAAAGAGGAATTAATGTTTCTCTAGGAACGGATGGATGTGCAAGCAATAATGATTTAGATCTTTTCAAGGAGATGGATACCTGTGCAAAGATTCATAAGGGTGTGCATTTGGATCCTACTGTGATGCCAGCCGAAACAGTTTTGAAAATGGCAACCCTATATGGAGGCCTTTGTTTGGGGTTCATAGGTGAAATTGGGGTGATAAAGCCGGGTGCTTTGGCGGATCTTGTTATATTAAACTTTGATGAACCACATCTTACCCCCTGTTACAATCCGGTAAGTCACATTGTATATATTGCCCAAGGGTCTGACGTGCGGGATGTAATGATAAATGGGGCATGGGTAATGAGAGACAGAAACCTTTTGCAGATAGATCTTGATGCGGTCTATTTTCATGTAAAGAAATTTGCCGAGATCATAAAAAGATAGCCATGACACGGACGGATCTCTTAATCAAAGATATAGATTACTTGGTTACCTGCGACAAAGAATGGAATATTTTTCAGAATGCCGCCCTGGCCGTGACAGATGGTAAAATAGTTTATGTCGGCTCCAATGAAGAGATTATCGAAATCTTTCGGGCGAAAGAAACGATTTCTCTTAAGGGTCATATTTTAATGCCTGGACTTGTGAACTGTCATGTTCATTCGCCTATGAGTATCTTTAGAGGGATAGCTGATGATATGCCTCTGCAAAAATGGCTCCATGAAGTAATTTTTCCTGTTGAATCAAGGTGGATAAACCGAGAGACTGTTTATGTAGGCGCCATGCTTTCCATCATAGAAATGGTTCTTTCGGGAACGACTACCTTTTGTGATGGATATTTCTTTGAAGAAGAGGTAGCATCTGCGGCTCTTTCCTGTGGAATGCGGGCTATTGTGGGGCAGGGTGTTCTGGATTTTCCGACACCGGACAATCCGGAACCTAAGAATTTTCTAAAAAGAGCAGAGACTTTTTTAAACAACTTTCCGAGCAATGATCTTGTGAAACCATCCGTTTTTTGCCATGCACCTTACACTTGCTCTTCTGAAACCATGAAAATAACAAAGGAATTTTGTAGTTATTACAACATTATATTTCAAATTCATCTTGCAGAAACAAAGCAGGAAGTGAAGCAGATAAAGGATAGATATGGTATGAACCCTGGAGAACTTCTTCAGGAACTAGGACTTCTCGATGATAAAACTCTTTGTGTTCATGCTGTATGGCTAGAAGATAAGGAATTGGACATCATTAAAGAACATAGTGCTACTCTTGTTCATTGTGTTGAAAGCAATTTGAAACTGGCCTCAGGGATTGCTCCTGTTCCCAAATGGATGTCTAAGGGGATAACATTTGGCCTTGGAACGGATGGACCATCCAGTAACAATGATCTTAATCTTTTGGGCGAATTAACTACGGTTGCTCTTGTACATAAGGGTATTAATAAGGATCCAACAGTGTGTAAAGCTGAAGATGTTTTGAAATTGGCTACTATTCAGGGTGCGAGATCGCTTGGGTTAGAAGAATCCATAGGCAGCTTAGAAGTTGGCAAAGATGCCGACTTGATAGCTTTAGACATCACCAAACCTCATGCTACCCCAATTTATGATCCCGTATCTCATATCGTTTATTCAGCTAAGGCATCAGATGTGAAACATGTATGGATACGAGGATGCCAGGTAGTTCAAAATAGGAGAATTTTGTCTTTTGACGTAGAAAGTTTACTCAATGAGGTCAAAGGCTTGAGCAATCAAATAAAAAAATCGCTTTCTAAAGATTAATAAATTTTTTGGAATTTGAGCCAGAAATAGCACCGAGCGGGGAGAATACTATCCGCCCGGTGTGTAAAATCTGGAATGCTGTTTACTTATTTATACTCGTGGGTTCCCATGACCACTGGAATACCAAATGTCTCTTTTAGCATTTCTGCCATTTCTTCCGGTTTATAATAAGGGCAAGGTGGTTTAGATCCTGCGAGGCAGGAACTCATGTATATAACATCAGGTTTAAGCTCTGAAAGTTTCATGGACATTTTTGTATTAGGAATGACTGTTTTGCCTGGGCATTCACAGGTAACCCAGAAGATAACCTGAGATGGTTCGTCAAACTTTCCTTCCCCAAGAGCGGCGGCCTTATAACAACGCCACTCACCTGGGCAACCGTAACCACTTTCCATGTAGGCTCCACAACTTACGATAGCAACTTTTTTCATTTTTAAAACCCTCCTTTATTTATTCCAAAAAAGGAACAACAATTTTGGAAAAGAAGACCCTCTTTAAGCTTTTTATCCACCAGTTCAACCTCTTCCAAAAATTCCAGGTAAGGGCGAGAAAACTCTTTTGCGCAATCGCTATTTAGCATCACAGCACTCATTTTTTCTGGATATTTTTCAATGAGTTCAAGCAGGTCTTTTACAGAGGCTTTTCCATCTTGCAGGGTGACACCAACTGTGTATCCATTTTCCAGTACTAATTCAAAGGTTTCCGGCAAAACATGATCAATAACCAGGAATGAATGTAACAGTTCATAATAGCCTAAAATTTCCAGGATTTCCTGGGTAACAGTTAGTTTATTCTTTCTTGGAGTATGAACTCCTATTCTTTTCTTAGGAATAATGTGCTCTTCAGCAAACTCGAGTTGCAACCTAAAAAAACGCTTTTCGAATTCTGAACTCAGATCAAGACCTATCTCACCCAATCCCAAACAATAGGGCGCATTCACGTGTTTTATTAATGATTCTTCAATTATTTTTGGTAGCCTATCAACGTCTTTCAAATCCTCCGGTATACATCGCGGATGGATTCCCACAAGATACCACGCAGGTAAACCGCTTTGCCTGCACTGTTCACAGATTCGTTGTAAATTGCTCCAGTAAATAGGATAATCTCTGTAAGATTTTATCCCTTCCGCATAAGACCAGGAAATAAAGGAAATTCCCTGTTGATAGTATTTTTCCAAAAAGGTTGGGATTCGATTCATAGCAATGTCAGCATGGCAATGGGAATCTATAGCTATCATCTTAACCATCCCTTGATTACTCCGTCCTTCAATTATCTAATTCAGAATACATGTATCTTCAATATAAAAGTTATTTAATCACATTTTTGTAAAATCGCAATCTATATGTTATTATTCCGTTGGCTTGAAAATGCTGACTAGTGTTTTTTTTAACAAAACCAAGAAGGGAGGCGTACTCATGAATAGCCAAAAAGGACTTCGAGTAGTAATCATTGGTGGTGTAGCATGTGGTCCTAAGGTAGCCAGCAGATTGAAAAGGCTGATACCTGATGCAGAAGTTACTGTAATTGACAGAAGCGAATACGTGTCCTACGGTGCATGTGGTATTCCTTACTTTTTAGAAGGTGTTTTTGATAGTATTGATGCTCTGATTGAAACGCCTGCCAAGGTGAAAAGAACCCCCGAATTTTTTGAAAAGGCCAAAGGCTTTAAGGTTCTTACTAAGACCGAGGCAAAAAAGATCGATCCTGAATCTAAGACGGTATTGGTGCAGGATCTAGAGTCAGGCAAGGAGCAGGAAATATCCTATGATAAACTTGTTATAGCAACGGGGGCATCCCCTTTAAAGCCTCCAATCCCTGGTATCGATAAGCAAAATGTGTGTTTCGTCCGGGATTTGAACGATGCTTCTCGGATAAAAGCTATAATTGACAAGGAAAAACCCAAACATGCAGTTATCGTGGGCGGGGGATACATAGGCATTGAAATGGCCGAGGCTTTAAAATCCGCTGGTTTGGATGTAACTATAATTGAAATGCTGGATCAAATATTTCCACAGTTTCTGGATAAAGAATTATCCCTTTTGATTGAGAAGTATATGAAAACTAGAGGGGTTAATATCTACACTAAAGAAAAGGTTCTGGAAATCAAGGGAAACGAAAAAGCCCAGTTTGTAAAAACAGAAAAACAGGAAATTCCAGCTGAAATTGTAGTTGTCGCTGTTGGTGTACGACCTAACGATCGGCTAGCACGGGATGCAGGGATAGCATGTAATCCGAAAGGTGGAATACTCATAAATAATTACTGTCAAACTAGTGATCCCGACATTTATGCTGGAGGCGATTGCGTAGTTAATCAATATATCAATCCCATAACCGGCCAGCCGGTGTATATTCCTCTAGGTTCAACGGCTAACAAACACGGAAGAGTAATTGCCAACCATATCGCTGGAATAATTACTCCTTATCCTGGTGTTTGTGGTACTAGTATCTGCAAGATTTTCGATATGGCCGTAGGTAGAGCAGGTTTAACCGAATCTTTAGCCAATAGCCTGGGTATGGATGTAGTATCTACTATATGGAGTGGTCCTGATAAACCCCATTACATGAATGGGAAACCTCTAGTTATAAAAATCCTTGCGTCAAAGAGATATAGAAGAATTTTGGGTGTACAGGTAGTGGGTTTTGGTGACGTAGCAAGGCGGGTAGACGTTGCCGCTACAGCCATCTTCTTCAAGGCTACTTTAGATCAGATGGCCTACTTCGATTTAGCTTATGCTCCACCCTTTTCTCCCCCTATTGATCCCATTATAACTGCAAGCCATGTTCTGCTTAACAAAATGAACGGGTTGGCTCAGGGATTAAATCCATTGGAAGCAAAAAAACGAATGGACGAGAATCCTGATTTGATTCTCCTTGATGTGCGGACTCCCGAAGAATTTAGCCAGATGAGATTAGATGATGAGCGGGTTGTCCATATTCCACTTGGAGCACTTCGAAACAGGTTGTCGGAACTTCCAAAGGACAAAGAAATACTGGCCTTTTGTAAGGTAAGCATGAGAGGTTACGAAGCTCAGCGAATACTTAATGCAGCTGGTTATGATAAGGTATGGTTTATTGAGGGTGGTCTGATCGGGTGGCCTTTTAAAATTTGGACTCCTTAGTTCCTTAGGATGAGTTAGCTTCAGATTGGCGAGACGCAGCTTCCATGCTCGTCTCGTCTTTTTCTGTTATGCTCTTAAGACGTGCTTTTTCTTGTTCATAGGTTTCAAGTAAAGCGTGAATGCGCTTGAAGTAAGGCAAGTAAGGCTGGAGTCTGTTAAAACAAAAATATGCTATCACATAAAAACAGATAAATACCGCAACAAAACTAACCGTGGACCCAACACCTGGGATAGAAAAAGGAAGAGGAAATTCTACTGTCCCAAACCTTATTTGCATCCAACCTAAGAAAAAAGGTGCCGGCCAAAGAGACGCGCAAGAATAGGCAATGGAAACAAAGAATAATTTACCAAAAACCTGATTGGCTTCATTATTGGCGCCTTTATATGCTTCCTTATCTCCACTTTTCAATGCGTCAACTGATAAATTATTCCAGTGTACCAGGTCCTTGTTTAGCTTTTCTACGTATTTTCGATTAAGTAGAAAGGCAACAGAGATGGAAAGCTGACCAATGAAAACAGCGAGCCAGGCTATAAGAAAAGTTCCCAGAAAAAAAGCCGATATCGGTTCCGGAATTAGTCTATAAAGTTTTATCAGATAGGGATCCAAGAAAAGCAAGAACTTGTACATTTTTAATCCTTAATAATTTAACAATAATAAAGTGGAGCACGAAACCGTGCTCCACTTTTTCTCAAACCTGAAGTTCCATAGAAGTCAACTTGTTTTTTAATATGGTGGCACTATGCTGTAACCGAGAAATCCCTTAGAGGTGTATCGGATTCCAACGTAAATTGCCAGTAAGACAAAGAGCCTCTTTAACCAAATATCAGGGATGTACTTTTGGGTTCTGGGTCCGATCATGGAACCGATGAAAATACCAATGAGCTCCATCCCGATTAAAGGCCACCATACCATTACACCTTTAACAACCATGTAGTTGAAGATACTAACGACCATACCAATCAAAACAATAAGAGCAGATGTACCAGCAACGATGAACATTGGGAGCTTAACAACATCAGTCATGAATGGAACCAACAAGAATCCGCCTCCAATACCAAGGAAGGAGGCCATGGACGCTATAAAGAAACCGCCCAAGGCCACCAGCATCGGGTTGAAACGAAATTCAACACCGTAAAACGTAAAAACACACTGCGTAAGAGAAAATGATTGAATCTTAACCCCTTCCTGGCCCCCGCTTCCGGATTTGGCAGCTTCCTGAAATCTTTCAGCAGCTTCTTTAGCTGCTTTCCTTTTAGCTCGACCTCTTTCAGTTGTGCCATAAAACATGAAGCCGGCTACAAGGAAAACCGCCAAACCGAAATAGCCAAGATATGCCTTGAGACTAATTTTACCGGCTGTGACAATAGGTATAAGAGTACTACCAACAATGGAACCCACGCCCATAGCAATACCCAGAGGAGCAACCAGGCGTTTCATACGGGCATAATTTATTGTTGATACGAGAGCACTGAGTCCGACGAGGAACTGGTTAGAAACACGAATGGAGTCCGTGAGGAATTTGTTAAGAGCAAAATTGGTGGTTTTGAAGCTTTTGGCGTAATTTGCGAGTCCAAAAATTGTGATGTGACCCACACCAGCCATGATACCACCAAAAGCACCAACGGTTGAAAAGATCCAGCCTACCCAGATTGCCCAGAGTAAACCTACTACATAGGATGGAGTAGGTGCTCCTGGAATACCCAGGTATCCCTTGGGTGCATCGGGATTAATACAGCCCTTGGTAAGTTCTCCACCACATTTTGGAGTTTCGGCAATGATTTTTCCCAGTTTGCCAGCAAGTCCTAAACTGCTGCCCACTTTTTCTTGTGCCATACTCGTGTGGAGGAAGAACAACCATCCCACCATAAGAACTGTGAGAGCAACAATAAAAAAGACCTTGTAACTCTTCTTCATTAAGCCACCTCCTAAACACTTTTTTTTACATAACAACCTTGATGGGGATCCCCATTTCCCGCACAACCTCATTCCTATCAAGCAAAGGAGGTGCCAATTTCTATAGGTTTGTTGGAATTGTACTGGGGCAAGTTCACAAAGAAGCAGCTTATAAAATTTCGAAAGAGATGAACCCTGGCAGAACTTTGAACGCCCCTTTGCAACCAAAAATTACCCAGATAGGCCCAGAATAAATCGGTTGTTATTTTTGTTACAATCGTACAAGTGCAATATGGCGCAAAAAAATGTTGCATAAGAATACACATCTTCTCTTTGTGCATCCAGACACCATATCTGCAACATTTTTTTGCACTGCAAATTGATTTTTCAGTATCAGTTGTATGGTTCTACGTGGCGAACTAAGAATAGGAATATAGGTTAAGTACAATATCTTCTCCGGATAATTTTGCTGTTTTTAATCAGTTTATTTCTTAAATTGTCTTAGCTTCTTCTTTTGTTTTTTGCTGCTGACAATGCAGCTTTTATCCCATGACAACCTCGAAATTTAGCGAATTGCCTATTCAGTCAAATAAGCCTCAAACAACAATATTAGCTACATCTGAAAAGAGGTATAAAAATTGCTTGAAGATACTGCGATGTTCAATAGGGCGATGTTACGAGCGTTATGGTTGGGTTGGACTTATTGGACTTATTTGAGTTTTAAAATATTCCACTAAGAAGTGAGAAGGAGTATTTCCTATGGGCAAAACCGTTTACAGTATTTGTTTCATGTGTACAGTCAGGTGTCCGATCAAGGTTGAAGTTGAAAACGGGCAAGTAAAGTGGATTGAAGGTAATCCTCACGTGCCAGGTATTGAGGGAAGCTTGTGCCCAAGAGGGGCTGCGGCACTTGCCTTATTGAATGATTCACAGAGAATACAGGCACCCATGGTCAGGACCGGACCTAGGGGTTCTGGCGAGTGGAAAAGGGTTACCTGGGATGAGGCCCTAGATTTGGTGGCCAACAAACTAAAGGAGATTATTGAAAATTATGGTGGCAGGAGCGTTGTTTTAGGTGAGAGAACAAATCTGGCAACGCATGTCTCAAAAACCTTCTTGAGATGTATAGGAAGCCCAAATCACTTTACCCACGATGCTCTTTGTAAAGGGTCGGTGAACACAGCTTGTAGATCACTTTTTGGCTACACAGACGCCCAAATGGGGATAGATTATAAGAATGTTAAACATATAGTTTTTTATGGCCGTAATTTCTTTGAAGCAATTGAAGTGAAACCGATAAACTTTTTATTACAGGCCGTAGATAATGGTGCCAAGATTACTTACATAGATCCTAGGGTTACAGTGACAGCAACCAAGGCCGATAATTATTTTATGATCAGACCCGGCACCGATTTGGCTTTTAACTACGCTTTGATCAATGTGATCATAAAAGAGAAGCTTTACGATGTGAAATATGTTGAAAGGTGGGTTGAAGGCTTTTCCCAACTTGAAGAATTTGTTCAACCCTACACACCAGAATGGGCGGAAAAGGAAACAGGTATTCCCGCCGCAAGAATAGTTGAACTTGCTAAGGAAATTAGCCGTCAGAAGCCATCGGTTGTTTTCCATTACGGCTATCGAGGTGCAAGCCATCCTCACGAAATATATCTTAGACGATCCATCCTTATTTTAAATGCTCTAATGGGCAGTGTTGAAACCAAAGGCGGCCTCTTCTTCAAAAAAGGACCAGGTGAGGTGGGAGGAAAGCCTGCAAGAAAACTTACGGAACAGCGGGGTCTTCCAAAGGTAACAGAGGTTCGTTTTGATAAAGTTGGAACTGAAGCCTTGCCGCTTCCTGATCCAAACCACGGTGTCCCACAGATGTTGCCCTTTGCCATCCTCAACGAAGATCCTTATCCAATAAAGGCTTTAATTGTTAATCGAATTGAGCCCCTCCATTCTATACCTGACAGAAACCTTACGGAAAGAGCCTTGGAGAAACTGGATTTGATAGTAACGGTGGATATACAGTGGAGCGATATAGCCTGGAATTCTGACATTGTCTTGCCAGAGCCGATGTTCCTTGAACGTACTGATTGTGTACAACAGGCAAATGGATTGAAACCTCAAATGTTCCTGCGAAAACAGGCCGTACCTCCAAGGTACAATTCAAGACCTTATGCCGTCATCATGAAGGAACTGGCAACAAGGCTTGGGTTCGGGAAGTTCTTCCCCTATGAAACCATGGAAGACTTAGTAAAATGGCAATTGGAAGGAACAGGATTTACCATTGAAGATTTTGAAGAAAAAGGCTTCGTATCCTACACAGATAAGCAGATATTCTGGGATAGAGAAAACGGTATTAAATTCAAAACACCTTCCAAAAAAATCGAATTTGTTTCCTCACTCTTAGAAAAAGCTGGGTATCAGTCTTTTCCACCTTATGAACCTGTGTTGAGTCCACCAGAGGGTAGGTACAGATTGATGGTGGGAAGATGTGCTATTCACACCCATGTATCCACTCAAAACAATCTGTATTTGAACGAGCAGGTTCCTGAAAATGTTCTGTGGATTAATACGGCTGAAGCGGAGCGCTTGGGTATTAAAAACGGGGACCTTGTTGAGGTTTCATCGCCCTGCGGAGAGGGTTGTATAAAGGCATTTGTCACGGACATGATTCATCCGGAAGCAGTTTTTATGCTCCACGGGTTTGGTCATACAGCTCGATTTGCCGAGAGATCCTACAACAAGGGAATTTCAGATGCTGTACTCCAAGAAAACAAATCAGACATGATCGGTGGTAGCCCTGCTTTGGATGCAACAATCGTTACTGTAAGACGTGCATATAAAAAGGCTTAACTTGTGTTGGGAGGATAACTGATGAGCCAATATTATCTTATGCAAGATGCCAAGAAGTGCATAAATTGTCATGCTTGCGAAGTAGCCTGTAAAAGCAATAAAAAGCTCCCTGTGGGGCCTAAGATATGTGAAGTAGTAACTGTTGGACCTAAGTTTATAGGTACAACTCCCAGAGCTTTTTACAAATTCATGCCTTGTTATCACTGCGAAAAACCTTGGTGTGTAACCGTTTGTCCCACAGGTGCCATGCAAAAACGCCACGATGGGATTGTCTTCATCGATTATGATTTATGCGTGGGCTGTAAAGCCTGCATGAATGCATGTCCTTGGGGTGCACCCCAGTGGAATCCAGAAACTAAAAAAGTTGTTAAGTGTGATTACTGCATGGATAGAATAGATCAGGGCCTCAAACCTGCCTGCGTAACCGTATGCACCACGAAGTGTTTATATTTTGGGGAGGCTGGGAAGCTACCTCCAGTTCAAAGGCAAAGAGCTGCGAAAAACATGGCGGTTTTTGAATAGCGTTGGAGAAGGGTAATGACTGCGGTAACAAAGACCTGTGAAGTTGCCAATACAAGGCAGAAATTGTGGGATGCCCTTTCCGAAGGCAAATTAGACCATCCAAGATGTCATTTTCTTGCTGAAGAAATGCTGAATTTACTGGATGATATATCTTGGGGAAGGGCTACCCCTGATCATATTGGTGCCATAAAAAGATTGGCAAGACAGATAATAGAGGAAGGCGAAAGTTCTTCGTGCAGAGAAGTAGCCCGTGAGATCTTGGGTGATGTCGAGCTTTACCACGAGGTTTTTCTTAGTCATATTGAGACAAGGAATTGCCCTACTGGAGCCTGTGTAGTCCTTGCTCCGTCTCCCTGTCAGATGGCATGTCCTGCGGGGCTGGATGTTCCAAGTTATGTGACCCTGATTGGTATGGGGAAGGATGAAGAAGCGATTGAAATCATTAGAGAAGACAATCCTTTCCCTTGGACGTGCGGGCTTGTATGTACTCGCCCCTGTGAGTTTGTTTGTGTAAGGGGAAGAATAGATGACCCCATAGCGATTTGCAGTTTGAAGGGCTTTGCTGCTGAGCGGGTAATGTCCAGAGGAGGTTACAAGAATCCTCCCAAAAATCCTGATAATGGCAGGAAAGTTTGTATAATAGGAGCAGGACCGGCCGGTCTTACAGCCGCTTATTATTTGGCACTCAAGGGTTATCGGGTCACGGTTCTTGAGGCTCTTCCTGTTGCTGGCGGAATGATGATGGTCGGAATTCCCAGATACAGGCTGCCTCGAGAGGTTATAGACAGAGAAGTAGATTATATTCTTGAGTTAGGCGTTGAAATTCGTTTCAACACGAAGCTGGGAAGAGATGTTACACTGGAAGATCTGAAAGATGAGGGATTTGAGGCCATTTTGGTGGCTATTGGAGCTCATGGGTCCTATAAGCTCAACATCCCTGGTGAAGACGATTATCCTCAGGTATTGAGTGCCGTTGATTTTCTCAGGCGTGTGGCGCTTGGTGAGCGGCTGAAACCCGGTCATAAAGTAGCTGTTATAGGTGGTGGCAATGTGGCTATTGATGCAGCTCGTACCTGTGTACGGCTTGGTTGTGAGAAAGTGACAATTGTTTACAGACGTTCCCGTGCGGAAATGCCGGCTCATGAAGAGGAAGTAATACAGGCTGAAGAAGAAGGTGTTGATTTTGTCTTCCTTACTCTTCCGGTTGAGATAATTGGTGAAGATGCTAGAATTAAGGCTTTAAAATGCGTACGTGCAAAGCTTGGTGAACCTGATGAGCGCGGGCGAAGACGTCCGGTTCCTGTGAAGGATAGTGAACATGAGATTGAAGTTGATTGCGTGATAGCAGCCATTGGTCAGAAGGTTGAAAAAGATGGTCTTGTTGATTTTGAGGGCCTTAGTTGGTCGAGGCGTGATACAATAAGAGTAAATACTGTTACAATGGAAACCTCCATTGAGGGTGTCTTTGCCGCCGGCGACGTTGTAACCGGCCCGGCGACAGTGATTGAAGCGATAGGTGCTGGAAAACGAGCTGCAGACGCAATTGACAGATATCTTCAAGGGCTTCCTCAGCCCAAACGCCCTCCTGTGCCTGTGAGGCGCCGTCGTTTACCCTGTCTGGAGACGACGGCGTCTCAAAAAATGAGGCTTCAGAGACCCCGTATGCCCCTTTTGAATTGTGATAGGCGAAGGGTAACTTTTCAGCAGGTGGAGTTGGGTTTTAATTCGGAGGACGCTCGCGAAGAGGCTCACAGATGCTTGAGATGCGATATTTGCAGGCGGTGTGGGCGTTGTATTGAAGTGTGTAGGGACATGATGAAGATAGATGCGCTTCCTCTTGGTTATTTTGACTTTGATCATCCGGTTGAAACTGATTTTCGTAAGGTTTCGGAAAAGTGCATATTGTGTGGAGCTTGTGCTGCAAACTGCCCGAATGAAGCAATGGTGATGAAGGATGAAAACTCGGAAAGGGTATTGTATTTATGCGGAACGGAGCTTAATCGCTTGAAACTTGAATATTGTATGGAATGTGGAGCTGTACTTGGGCCGGAAAGATATCATGACTTTATAATGAATCGTCTGAAAGATGTTATTCCTGTAGCAGATGACGTCAGATTGTGTATAGATTGTGCGAGAAAGAAATATGTTGAGAAGGGTGATGATTCTTTACCTCCCGTGACCGGCTAGATATCAAGCTTGTGTCTTTACACGATTAACAAAAGCGCTGGCTTGATTGCCAGCGCTTTTTGTTTGCCCGGCAAAGCCGGTACCCCGTCTGCTTGAAAGAGAGCGGAGGTGCCCCGTCTGAGGGGAAATCAATCCGAATCGCAAGGGCGTTTCTGGTAACGGAAGGGTCTGAAGGAAGCGATAGGAAGTGAATGGTACATAGCGAGAGCGAACCTGATTCGGCCAGGGCAGTGGGTAAGCCTGCGAAATAGGG
>JALXAE010000248.1 GCA_026992355.1 Syntrophobacterales bacterium
GGTAAGTTGCCAAAACAACCCTTCATTGCGTATCGAAAAAAGCCTTATCCACGATGCGGCAATTTGCGGGTTTTGCTGAGTGAAGGGGAAAGCAGCCAAAAAGGAACGTAAGCTGCTTTGCGACCCACCGTCAATGAAGGCTCTTTTGTCTGTCATATACTCCAGAAAATACCCGTAATCCCACCAGCTCCATACAGTGTCCTTGGGTTTATGCCCAGTGTTAATTGTACTTGCTATTGACGCATGGACTGAAGATGGACGAGGTGGAACCACGTATTTCACTGTTTTTCTACCGGCAAAATAAAGAAAAACAAGGGTAAGGAGGAAAATAGCTGCGTATTCTAAATACTTGTTCTTTTTTAAAATCTTTAAGCTGGATACTTTGCAAATAATAAAAGCTGTTCCCATAGCAAAAAAAGGGACATGAAAAATCATAAATCTTCGTGATTTTAAACTTAGAACCGCCAAAGCTAAAGGAACAGCTAGAGAAACAAAAATGTTTCTTTTTTCAATGGCTAGCCATATTAGTCCAAAAAAAGAGATGATCAAAATAAAAGTATTTCCTGCAACCTTGCTGGTCAGTTGAGAAAAGGATAACGGAGCCAGTTCGCTAATAGATTTAGATATATCAGGTAGGGCGGAATTACCCTTGTGGACCGTCAGTTGAAGTAGGCTTATTGCCCTCTGAAAGATTCCAGATGAGGGGATGATGGAAAACCACATTAGCAAGAAAAGAATTCCGGCAAAAAAGCCCAAAAGAAGAATAAATGTTTTGAAGATTTGTTCTAACTTGCTGCTTTTTACTGTGAATAAGGTTACAGCGTATGTCAGGAATACCAGAGGGATTATCAGATATCTTGCAGGTATCCACCACAAGTAGAACAAAAGACACAGTACGACGATGCAAATAAAATTAAGTATTCTTGGTTTTACACCAACAGAGGTTGAAAATTTATGTGCAAAAAATGGAATAATAAAAACGAAGAAAGGTAGCAGGGAATCCGTGTCAAATCTTCCCAGACAGGTTCTCGTGTACCAGTAAAATACTGAACAACCAATTAGAGCACTGATTGTGAAAAACTTTCTGCCGTCCAAGGCCACGCCCCAAACAAGATACACCAATACCATAAAACAACTCAGGAAAACCGGGAGATAAAAGGCCACTTTTTCAAGGGTAAGGCCTGTTAAAGTGGATATAGTTGAATCCATTAAGGAAAGAAGGGAGATTGGGTAAGGCTTGTGCCCAATTGGGCTCAAATCATCTTTGCTTCCAAAATTTCCCTTTTTATAGTCGGCAGCGATGCGAAGGTAATAATAACCATCTTGGGTTGTCATTAAAGGTTTTGATTCATTTATAAAAAAAAGCTGTTTGAAAGCGTACCATCCTTTTAGATGAACAAGTCTTATAGACGCATTAAACACGATAAGAAGGAAAATTGTAATATAAAGGTATAGTTTGCTTTTTACTTCTTCTCGATTTGCTTTATCTGGCTTTTCAAGCATTCTAACTCCTCTTTGAGTATGGACACCTCCTGAACCAATTTTCTTAAAGTACATTTATTTTTTGTTCTTTCAATGTCCATAATTAGTGACTTTGCGAAGATGAGAACTAGAGCGACGACTATGATCAGGATTGGAGGATAACCTACGCTAAGCTTGCTGGCCAATATATCAGATAACTTTGGATACACTCCAAAGCTCAGTGCACCAATAGCAATAAACAACCACCACAGGCTGTAAATGGGATGAAGATAGTCTTTTCTTATTAAGATGAATATTCCTGCTGCTAAGATTAACCCCAGGATTGCAGTAATTATGTTATAAAGTGCCAAATTATTTCTCCTTGCTTTGATTAAAGGTAAGGATTTTACGTTTTCCAATTGAGAGTAAAAGAGAATAAAAAATATATTTGCAAACAGCAAACCAAGAATTGAACAATCTGGATTTCCCGTGGGTTCGGTTGTTCATAGTAACTGGAATTTCCTTTATATTCAGCCCATTATTCAATATGAGCAACAATATGCCGATGTCTTGATAATCTATGGTGGTTGCCTGTTCACTCGACAGAAGCTTTATAGCTCGAGGGCCGTAAACTCGCATGCCCGATGTTAAGTCGTAGTAATTAATTCCGGCGAGATAACGAAAGACAAACAGGGCTGCTTTCCTGGCTTTACTGAGCCTCTCCGGATACATTCCTATTGTTACGTCCACGGTGTTTGAAATGACAGGTTCAAGCAATTTTTCCAAATAGATAGGGCTGTGTTGCCCATCGGCGTCCACTGTAACGACTACATGGTAATTGTGCCACATAGCAAAACGGAAACCTGTTTGGAGAGCTCCCCATGTACCTAACGGATGCACGAGAGAGATAACCTCTGCTCCGGCCATCCTTGCGACTGTAGCCGTACCATCTGAACTTCCATCATCTACTACAAGGACCGGCAGATCAAGATTTCTAATTTCTTCGACAACTTTGTCTATGGTTTTTTCTTCATTTCTAGCCGGTATTACAACAAGGATTTTATTATTTTTATCGAATTTCTTCATAAATGTTCTCAATCTGATTACAAATTTTCCTTATATGGAATAGCTTTTCTACCCTTTTCTTTGCGTTGATGCCATAGGCTTTTCTTACGGCTGGATTGAAAAACATAAAATTAATGGCTTCCGCGAGTGCTTTTTCATCTTTTGGGGGCACTTGCAGTCCTGTTTCTTTGTCTTTGTTGACCCAGGAAATACCAGAGCCCTCAATACGGGATGTTATAAGAGGTCTTCCAAAATACATGGCTTCCAGTAGAACCAATCCAAAAGCTTCAGTTCTTTCAATGGATGGGAGACAAAAAAGATCACAATTTTTCATGAGGCTGAATAGGGCGTCCGATGGGAGTTCTCCCGGTAGTTTGACGCGATTTTCAAGGCCTTTTTTAAAAATCAAATCTTTTAGCTTGCTGCGTAATTTTCCGTCTCCTGATATAATCAAGCTTACCCCTGGCACAAGAGCCACAGCCTTTATAAGATATTCAAAGCCTTTGTAATAGGTAAAGCGGCCTGCTGAGCATACCAGGAATTTCCCCGATTTTTCAAAGGCCCTATCTTTTGTTTTTAGTCTTTCTGGGTCTATGCCCAAAGGAACAACAGAACATTTTTCTCTGTAATGTTTCAAAGGGATGCTTGAGTAAAGATAGGGACGTGAGGTTACAATTATTCTCCTTGCTTTTTTTATTAGAGCTTTTTCAAAGATTTTATAGAAACTATAAGCTGCGCCTAGCATCTTATCGTTGCTGGTGGGAATGACATCAGAATGCCAGTGTAGGAGAATAGGAATTTTTATGTTTTTCCAAAGTAAAGTGAAAGCTGATAGGTTGGGCAGGTGTGCATGAATTACATCGGGCTTTTCTTTTTTTATCACATCTAGCAAGATACTCGGTGATATTGGAGGCAACGGGGCATACATAAGAGTTTTCCAATATGGAGTTTCATATATATCTATTCCGAACTTATTTGTTCTCCTGGTTATTCGAGTAATTCTGTGGTGGTGGTGAGCCAACACTGATACTTTTAATCCAGCCAATGACTGATACTTCGTGAGATCGTAAAGAAAGTTTTCAATCCCACCTGAAGCAGGTGGAAAAAACTTTCCAATATGGAGCACCCTCAGCATGGACGTATTATCCTTAAGGTAACAAAAAAGGCGAGCTTTTGACTCGCCTTTATTAAAACATCAATTAGAACACCTGAGATTAACAATACTTTTCTGCAAACTGCCATGCATCATCTGCCAATCCAATAGATTTGGTTGCCTCAAAGAGCTTTACTGCCTCTTCATATGCGTGTCGGGTAATTCGTTCCTTGTATTCTGTCCCTATTGCATTTAATTTTGCTGCAAACTCAAGATTTGCTTTCTTTATGTTGCCTCCAACATTACCTGTCTTTTTAGCCCATGACCATATTTCTTCCCAGAGTTCATCCGGGATACCTCTGTACGGTCGTTTTACATAGCCTTTGTCTTCAGTTGTTAGAGCATTACCATTTTGATTCATTGCAAATCCGAAGGAAATATTTTGCCAAAAAGTTCCAACGTTTCCCTTTCTAATTCCATAGTTGATAAATGAGGAGATTTTTTCAAGAGAAGTACCAGTTATGCCATGCTGAGCAATATCCACCGACCAGGGTTGGATGACCTTCCAAATTTCAAGTGTTAAATCCAGCTGTATGCCTTCCTGAGCGGTACCAAAATAGGTTCCATGGATCGAACCATTATTTATTGCCAGTAGATTTGGATGAATACCTCTCGCAACCAACTCCCGGATAAACCACTCAGCTTCTTCAGGTTTGGTAAATCCCTCTGCGCTACCGCTCTTTGCTCCAATTTCTCCGAGTTCAACCTCAAGGCAAAAACCAGCTTCCACAATGGGTTTTGCCAGCTCAGATGTAGCCTCCAAATTAAGTTCATTTTCCATGTGAGATGCGTCTATAGCAAATGAAGTGAATCCAGCCTTCATTTCAGCAGCAATCAAACGTCTAACCTCCTCTTTCTCACCAGGATTTTTAACCGTTATATGATCTCCGTGAATGCTAAAGGGAACCTCTGTATTACCTAATCTTTCGTTTTCCTTCACAATAAATTCTACGAAGGTATCGGGGGTAAATTCCGTATAGTTAAGCTCGGATTTTGCGATTTCGTACATAACGGGAGCTTTGGTTGCCATGGACGCTCTTATTATACCTTCTACAGGAAGTCTGCATCTTATATTGGTTGCCATTATCATGGCACTGTTTTTCTTCGCTGCCTCAATCAAAGCCTTACCGTTAACAAGTGGAACAATGCTGTTGGGAAACCTCTCCCGAACGTTTGCTGGTCTTACATCTTTTTTCGTGATCATTTTGGGCCTCCTCTTTGTAAGTTATCAAACTGTGAGACCTTAAATATAACCTATTTACTCTATCCATATTAGCTATTGTGTAAAGAAAAATCGCTGATTAAAAAATATTCTCCCTGGTGTTCCTTGTTAAATCGAAAAATTTTTATACCCTATGTTGTGATATTGCATTAGGAATTTGCATTTTTAAAAATATAAATGATGCACGAAAGATTATGAGCAAAAGATACTTTGTTCCAACCCTTAGTCAAAAAAGAGAATACCAAAGATATAAGGCTCTAAAAGATAAACTCAGAAGGCAATACATCTCCAGATTGAATGTGGACTTAAAAGATTTTAACAAAGCAGCGGAACGCCTCAGAAGAACCTTTCAGTATCGAGGGGCACAATCGGTTTATGTTTCTCTTCATCCTTGCTTGGAACAAGTCAGATTCAATGCGCTAATGGATGGTAAATTTTTAATAGTGCCAGACGCAAATTTTGTGAAGGGATTTTATTTACTTGATCCAGGTAAGGTTCGAGCCAAGGATAAACTAGCAGCTGTGCGCAGCAGTTCTAGAATGAAAAAGTTTGGAGTGAAACTAAATCCTTCGAAGAAATTTCCTATTCCAAAGATTAAACTTGCTATATTTGATTCTTTAATTGCCTGCAATGATTGTGGGGCTGTATTGAATGATGGGAATGGCTTTATGGATCTAGCTTTATCTATTTTGAACTTTTTAGGATGGCTTGATAAAGATTTTGCCGTTACTGTTACTCCAATCTACAAGGGTCTTTCTGATTTTAGTTGCAGACAACTTGTTATGAAAGAAAATGACTGGTGGGCTGATTTGATAATTTCTCCAGAAAATGTAATTTATCCCACAAAGCCGGATACTAGCTTTACACCTTTGATAGGCGAAATCTTAGACCCAAGGCGGATAAAGAGAAGTGATGTTCTCTTTTATATTTTCAACAAAATGCTTAAATTCCCAATTAAATCTCTTTCATAGAAGGTTGATCCGTTCCAGAAATTCCAAGTTTTTTAATGTACCTTACCTGTTCCCAACAATCCGTGTTGTGCATGTCGTTTAGTTTCTTGAAATTTATTGACCTAAAACTGGCTGCATCCACTGAAAGGGGAGAAAATCCCGCAAAAATACCCACATCAGGTCCTATGATTTCAGCCTGTATTGGACCGCAATCACAGATTGAGCTTAGCGTCACAGCAAAGTTAATGAAACCGACTTTATTTTTATCAAAGGTATCCATTACAGCTTTCGCCGCAATGGCCAATCCCTTGCATATTCTGTCTTTGTTTTCCAGTTTGATTACTCCTTCAGGGCAGGCGCTGCTGCAAACAGGGCATCTCATGCAATTTGGATCATCAATTACGACATGCTCATTCTCTATCCTGGGAAAACCAAATCTGCACACCTTGACGCATGTCTCACAGGCTGTACATTTTTCCAGATCCAGTTTCATGCCAACTAATCGATGTTGTTCAAGCTTCGACTTTTTGGATACTCCACCCATACCCAGGTTCTTTATTGCACCTCCTATGCCGGCAAGGGGGTGTCCTTTTACATGAGACACAACAATCATTGCATCGGCTTCATATAAAGCTCCAGCCACTTCAATTTCTGGGATTAAGGGGTCATTCGTCTTTACGGGAAAATAGTAGCCGCCTTTAAGACCATCCGCCGGCAAGAATTTGGCAAATCCAAAACCATTTGCTATGGCAGTTTCATAATGGTCGTATCCGTTTGATCTGAGTTCAAGATAGTATGTCGACGAGTCTGTAAGGAACGGTTTTCCTCCTTTTTCGATAATCATGTCCACAATGAGCTTTACGAAAAAAGGTCTTATGTAGTTGGGATTCCCAAGTTCCCCAACATGTAATTTAACAGCCACCAGGTCTCCCGGGCTAACAACGTCAAGAACGTGAGATTTCTTTATTAGCTTTTTGAATTTGGAGAGCATATTCGCATAGGGACGCCACTTTGTAAAAAACACCTTATCGTGATTCATTGGAAACCTCCAAACCTTTTTCTTTAATGTGTGTATCCAATATGATTATTTTTTCTCCATCTTTTATCCATCCCAGTTTATTTCTGACTATAAATTCCCGAAAAGGTCGGTTTTTCTTAAAGTTATTAATTTTTAACAACAAATCATGATTCTCCGCTTGGATTTTTTTTATTTGTGTTTCTAACTCCAAGTATTTCCTTTTGTGGGCCAAATACTCTTTTAGGCCCCCTGGTGAGTAAAAGATGCCGTAAAAGAGCAGTGGAGCCAAAATGAGATAAACACCGAACAATAGTTTAGACGGGTTCATACTACGGTTGTCCTATCCCTTTGCAAGTTCTGGTATTTTCACTGATGGGAACAGGTTTGGGTCTGTATGAGGTATAAAAAGAGCACCCCTGAACTCGTGCATGAGTTCCACATTTACATTCAGCTCGATGTAAGTAATCATATTACAAATTGTTTCGATTTCATTAAAGATGTTTCTATTAAGGAGCAACTTGGATGCACCTATTCCGGAGGTATTTCCCAGACCGACGAATCTGTCTAACGGAAGATCAGGTAACATGCCTATTCGTATAGCCATTTTAGGGTTGATGTGATTACCAAAGGTTCCTGCAATGTAGATTTTACTGACATCGCTTATTTCTAATCCAACTTTTCGGCAGATCACATTTAGAATGGTATACATTGCGGCCTTTGATTTCAGAAGAATTCCTATGTCTATGTCGGTAATAATAAGATCCCGATTGTCTCCTGTTTCATCCTTATAGGCTATGATAAAAGCGGGACCATCCTCTGTCTCTATTATTCTGTCGGTCTTATTCTTAAGCTTGAGATTAATCTTGCCCTGAATTGTAAGTAAGCCTGCTTGAAACATTTCTGCAATAAGGTCTATCAGTCCCGATCCACAGATACCTATAGGCTTTTTATCGCCTATTACATGGTAAGTAAGCTCGAATGTTTCAGGGTTTATTCTCACTTTATCTATTGCCCCGGGCATTGCCATCATTCCACGTTCAACAACTCCTCCTTCAAGGGCTGGTCCTGCTGCGCCTGCGCAAGCGATCATCCAATCTTTGTTTCCTAGTACCACTTCTGCATTGGTTCCAACATCAATGAGCATTGAAACTTCTTCTTTACGATGCATGCCCGAAGCAATAATTCCAGCAATTATATCTCCTCCAAAATATGAGCCGATGTTCGGAAAAACATACACTAGAGCATCCCTATTAGCATATAGGTCCAATTCTGATGCTTTCAACAAAGGAAATCTATTTACTGATGGAATGTAAGGTTCTTTGCAGATGTTGCTAGGATCAAGGCATGTAAAAAAGTGACTCATGGTTGTATTTCCTGCGACGGAAATAGCGTATAGATTATTTCGTTCTGCTCCAACCTTTTTGATACTATCTTTTAAAACTTCGTTAAATTTCTGAATTATAAGATCGTGAAGTTCCTCTAAGCGTTCTTCAGTGTTGGCATAAATAATTCTCGTTAAAATATCCTCACCATAAGGTATCTGAGGATTGTCAACAGATGTTTTTAACAATTCTTTTCCGCTTGTGAGATCCAGAAGATAAAGGGCAATCCTTGTTGTTCCGAGATCAAAGGCGGCACCCAGTGCAGGCAATGTAGTATTTGTGCCACAAACATCTACCAGTTCCCAGTAATGCTTCCAGAAGGTAAGAATGGCTTGGCCTGAGAAACCATTTCTTCTTATTTGTACGGGCAACCTTTTTAGATTATTGAAGGTTGTCCTTACAGGAGCTATTTTCTTTTTTTCCAAAAACCTTAAAAGCCTATCCCAATCGGCAATGTTGTCATTGAGAGACGGTTTTTCTAGATCAAAACCAATAGTTTCAACAACTGGTAGAATTCCATTTTTACTTAATGAATTGTTCTGCATCTTAAAATTTCCCCTTTAGTTTCATACCCAGATGATAGGTTTGCACTCCATAATGTTTACAATAAACTCGGCCATGCCGGGTATAAGAAATTGAGAAAGCCTGAATGGAAAGATTCTGTCAAGCTTTATAAGCTTATCCTTTACCATTGGAGATGGTTCAATGTTGACTATATGGCGCCTCCATGGTTCCTTTTGTTCTGGATGACAAAACCTGGGAGGACTAAAGCTAAAGTGAGTCCTACAGATTATTGGTCTGTAAGAATAAACTTCACAGCTTTGCGATCGTTTATTAAGGAAAGGGCAGGGCTGCTTCTTTTTGAAGTATGCATCTAGGGCGTTTTCTGATGGTTTTTCATCTGCTGAGCATCCTAAAATGTCCATAAAAAATTCACATCTATCAAGAATTCGTGCTAAATAAAGATTCCTGGGATGCATTTTGGATATTCCGTGATAAAGATAGATATATTCAATCACATGTATTCCTTCTGGCATTTGAAAACAGCACCATGAACAGCCGGGATGACAATAAACTTCTAAACCTTGTTCACTTTTAACTTGAGAAAGATAAAGCCTGGATGATTGGTCGATTAAATTGAAAAATCTTGTAAGGTTTTCTAAAGCTTTATGGGGCAGGGCTTTTTGTTCCAAAAACTGTTTTGTTGAGATGTGGAGTAAGCGAGATAACTCATCAAGGATTTCAGCTAAGTATTCTTGAAACTTCATTTATGTAAGACCATACTTAAGGCCTTGTTTCTTCCAGATTCATGCACTTTAGGCCACGTTACAGCAGAATGGATAATATTTCAAGAGGTCAAGAAACTTGTGGTGTAGGATTATAGAATTTTTAAAGTTCCTTGCATTTCGTACAATGAAAAGGGCCAATTTGATCAATTGGTGCTATTGAACATCTGTGATTCATCTGTGATTATTTCTTGTGTTTGGTAAGACTAAGTGACCTTAATTAAATTAAGTTATACAAAAATGGAAAGTAAAAACAAAAATTATACCTATCGCAAAGAGGTTTGGACATTTATTTGCTGGAATCTTTTATTACTTTTGTGCGCTCAGATTTTTTGTGCATTACTTTCTATATCTTCATTCAAGAAATTATACATTGATTCTCTTACAACGACTTATACTGTACCGGCTAAAGCCGTACAATATGGAATTGAAAATGGTTTAAAACTGGGAAAATCCATAAAGGATTTTTACGGTCTTGAAAAATTAGTTTCGATAGTGAAGGCTACTGTACCCGACTTGGCCGAAATCGTTGTCACTGATCATGCAGGCAAAATACTAGCAAAAACAAAAAATTCGAACATTTTGGTACCCTCCTTGAGATTTCACAAATTCGACAAAAGTACACAAACTCTTCTTAGAATAAAAACCTCTTCTTGTTATTGGATTTTTGTTCCTGTGAAAAATCCTGGCGGCAGAATCAATGCTTTTGTAGGAGTTTCATTTCCTGCATTTGTTGTCAATGAAAAGGTAAATAAGTTAGTAAAAAAACATATTCTGTCACTTTTTATTGTCTTTAGCTCTGGGGTTATTCTTTTTATTTTATGTTTTTTTGGTAGTAGAATGGTCTCCAAAGAAGACTTATGCGAGCTTGGTAGTATTGTGGAGATTAATCTTAAGACTCGCAACTTATTTATTATTATTTTCATTTTTTTATTCATTCAGTGTGTCTATGGTGTTGTGTCTGTAAGGTATGTTAGAAAGTTTTACATAGAATCAAGCCGTAACAAGGCTGCTAAATTGGGACGTAATATTCAGATAAACATTGAAAAGCTGCTGAATAAGGGAGTAGCTCTGAATAAGATGAAAAATATGGATAAGTGGATTGCTGGATTTCTGGATGAGTCACCTGAAGTAGAATGTATTGCAGTCTTGGATTCTAGTCTTTCCTTATTACACATTGCTGTACGTGATGGTTTTACAAAAAACAAGTTTAGATTGATAGTGCCCAGAGAATTGGAAATAAGATTACCTCTGACTGGCAATAATAAAATGCAAGGATTGATAGTAATTCATATCTCACGACAAAGATTACATAGTATATTAAAAAAGCTTATTGTTGATATTATAACCACGATAGGCATTTCTTTCATGTTCGTCTTCGAACTGATAATCTTTTACCGATTAACACTTCTAAAAAAATTAGCCAGAGTTGCTACACATACCATTTACCTGCCTTCTTTACTGCGTCCTCTTGCCTTTGCTTTTATGTTTGCAAACGATTTGGCGCTCTCATTCATTCCTTTATATGCAGAAAATTTATACCGACCTTTGTGGAATTTACCCAAAGAATTTGTCATTGGACTGCCCATTTCTGCTGAAATGTTGGCAGCGGGTATATCCATTTTAATTGCTGGTATTCTAATAGACAGGATAGGATGGAGAAGGCCATGTTTAATAGGATTTGCGATAGTAGCTATTGGAGATATATTATCTGGATACTCTCATAGACCATTGGTTTTTATTCTTGCTCGTGCGATTGTGGGCGTAGGTTATGGACTTTCGTGGATGGCTTTTCAGGGATATGTTTTTGCAAATCTGCCCCATGAAAAACATGGGAGAGGTATTGCGCAGGTAACAGCTGGGGTGCTAGCGGGGAGTTTATGCGGAGCAGTAATCGGTGGTATGATTGCCGAGAGAGTGGGCTTTTCTGTTACATTCTATTTGTCGGCTCTTTTTATGGTTTTTGTAATAGTTGTATTAGCTGCCTTTTATCCTGATGTAGAAAAACAGAATGCGACTCTTGCACAAAATTACTTTGTGTTTTCGAAGGAACGTTCATCGGAAAGCGTCTGGGCTTTTTTCAAAAATCCTGCGACAGTTGGGCTCGGGTTCTTTTTCAGTATGCCTACTGCTCTATGCACTGTAGGATTTCTATATTATGCAGTGCCTATTTATCTGAGCCAGTTAAAGATTTCTCCATCTACAATCGGGCGAACTTTTGTGCTTTACGGAGTATGCCTGGTATATGTTTCTCCTTATTTGAGCAAATTTATAGACAGGTCTAAAGAAAAGGGGCTCTTTCTGATATTGAGTGGGTTAATTGGTGGGATTGCATTGACATTATTTTATTGGCTGAGTGGCTTTGAAGTTGCTTTGCTAGGGGTATTATTATTGGGTCTAGCCACAGCCGTTGGCCATTCCGCGGAAGCTTCCTATGTTGCAAGTCTTCCTGTTGTAAAAGGGATTGGAATCAATAGGTCCATGGCCCTGTTGAGAACACTTCAGAGACTTGGTCAGGTTCTTGGCCCGGCAACAGTTGGGATGTTGAGTGCAATGAATGATGGTGGCATATCTCAAGGTATTGTTTTTATGGGCTGGGGTTACCTGGTTTTTATTTTCATATTTGCTTTGAGTTGGCTATTTAAGATGAACAAACAATATTTAGGACTTTACCAAAAACAATAAATATTTCTTCCTTTTTATCTTCATCTATTTTTTTCCTGACATCAAAGGCAAAATAACCCTGTTCAAGGAGCCGCTTTTGATGTTTTATATTGTTAGCTGGTACATATTGAGTTGAATTGTTTGCGAAGGTTTGGAATACACGGAGATCCCTATGAAAAATGTATCTTAGAAATCCTCCGTATTTTCTGCGGAGCTTTTTCCCAAGCATTCCAGTTGCACGAAAAACCGATTTAAGACTTGCATAATTGAAAGGGGACACGGTAGCACATATATGGCTGATGTTTTGAGTGATAGCCCTGTATGTTAAAAAAGACAAAATGACGTGCAGCAAATTCCTGCCACGGTACTCAGGATGCACCACAGTTTCTTCAAGATGCACCACCTGAGTTAGTTCATTATCAGATACGCCAACATCTCTACCTAGGTTATCATTCCAGTCGTGTGGGGGTAAGAAAAAGAGGCTATAAGCAACAAGCTTATCTTGGTGGAATATGCCGGCAATACCACTAGGGGGTTCAAGCGATGCTACAAGCAGGTCGTCCGGAGAAGGTACAAACAATTCGGAAGACTTTTGGTCTTCAATTACATCGGCTTGTAGTTTTCTAACAGATTTTATTTCATTCTTGTTCAACATCCTTATGGTGTAAAGATTCATGATAATTAGTGGAAGTGTTCACAAGTGCTTGTTTATACAGACTTCCATTGCCTCTTCATTTTTCTTCTGTGGTTTCTATCTCCTGGTATATTTCATCAGCAGCAGCGAGAACTTCTATAGGTGGATCCCAACCTATTATCTGGGCTGTTTCAAGGTT
>JALXAE010000249.1 GCA_026992355.1 Syntrophobacterales bacterium
AAAACTTAGCGGTAACGGATGGCTAAATGTAGTAAAGACCGCACACAAAATGGGCATAAAAACCAACGCTACAATGCTCTTCGGGCACCTTGAATCCATAGAAGATAGAGTTGACCACCTGTTGGCTCTCAGGAATCTTCAAGACGAAACAAATGGATTTTTGTGCTTTATCCCTTTGCCCTTTCAATCCAAAAAGTCCCCAATGAGCCATATTTCAGGGCCAACGGGAATCGACATTCTGAAAACCATAGCTGTGAGCCGTCTTATGCTGGACAACATACCTCACATAAAAGCCTACTGGATTATGCTTACTGTAAAGCTGGCTCAAGTCGCCCTTTATTTTGGAGCAAACGATTTCGACGGAACAGTCATCGAAGAAAAAATTGGTCATTCCGCGGGAGCAGAATCAGAAGAAAGCCTCACAAGAGAAGAGCTTAGTTATGTGATAAAAACAGCGGGTTTTATTCCAGTCGAAAGAAACGGTTTTTTTGAACCGATAAGTTGAGAAAACCCTATGAAAGAAAAAGGTTTTTTACCCAAAATCATAAGCAAAGTGGAAAAGGGTGCAAGAATTTCATTTAATGAAGCTCTCTGCCTTTATAATGAAGCCGACTTTTTCACTCTGGGACAACTTGCAAACAAAATACGGTGGAAAAAGCATCCGGAGCCTTATGTAAGCTATGTGATAGACAGGAATATAAACTATTCAAACGTGTGCGTTTGCGGCTGCAAGTTTTGCGCATTTTACAGACCCCCAAACCATCCAGAAGGATATGTAATTTCCTTTGAAGAGCTTGCCCGTAAAATAGAAGAAACACTTTCTCTCGGGGGAACTCAGATACTACTGCAAGGTGGACATAATCCCAATCTTAACCTCAGCTTTTATGAAGATATGCTACGTTTTATAAAAAAGAACTTTCCCACCATTCATATTCATGGATTTTCGCCCCCGGAAATTGTGTTCTTTTCTCAGAACGAAGGGATAAGCATTACCGAAACCATATCAAGGCTTGTTGATGCAGGCCTTGGCTCTATTCCCGGAGGGGGTGCTGAAATTCTGGTCGATGAAGTGAGAAAAAAGATCTCTCCACGGAAATGTTCTTCATCCGAATGGCTACATGTCATGGAAGAAGCCCATAAGCTAGGGCTAAGAACTACAGCAACCATGATGTTTGGACACTTAGAAAGTAGGGCTCACAGGATAGAGCACCTTATTTCTCTGAGAAATCTTCAAGATAAAACCCAGGGTTTTACCGCCTTTATACCATGGACATTCCAACCCAAAAACACTCAAATATTCAAAAAGCTTCCAGAACTCAGCGTTGAATATCTTCGGCTCTTGGCAATTTCCAGAATTGTTCTTGATAACTTTGACAATATTCAAGCCTCATGGGTTACCATGGGACCAGATGTAGCTCAGACAGCTCTATTCTTTGGCGCAAACGACTTCGGCTCCACCATGATAGAAGAAAATGTTGTTGCAGCAGCTGGGATTTCTTTCCGGATGCCCCTTAAAGAAATGAAAAGATTAATTGAAGCAGCGGGCTTTATCCCAAGACAGAGGACAATGGCTTATGAGTGGGTCGAGTAAAGTGGTTCGAGCCGACTGGGTTTTTAGTCCCGATGGCTGGATTGAGGGTGGATGGATGTTAGTTGACGGAGTTACCGGGGAAATCCTTGAATTCAGCAAACAAAAGCCATCAACAGGAAATATAGGAAGCACTTATCAGCTCGAAGGCTGTGCAATCATTCCCGGCCTCGTCAACAGCCATACACACCTCGAACTGTCAACAATTACTCAAAACTCAAGGCCGAACGACTATTTTTCATGGGCTAGAAAAATAATAGCCCACAAAGCCGGAATATCTCTTGAGGAAGTTAAATCTTCCTTTTGGCAATCTATTGAACACATGTTTGTTTCGGGAACTTCTGGATGTGGAGACATAACAAATATTCCTCTGTTTCCCACAGAAAACCAAATTGAACTGGATTTTAAGCCGTACTCAAATGTTATTAACCGGCATATCTTCTGGGAGTTAATAGGTTTTAATGTGCGGGACATTGTAGACTGTCTAAACAATGAACAAAGAGAACTGTTCCTTGAGCGAGAAAAAACAGAAAAGATAAGCCTGGTGCCTCATGCTGTTTATTCCACATCCGAAAGTCTTATAAAACAGAGTTTTAGATGGAGCAGAAGCAGAAACAAGCCTTTTTCAATCCATATTGGAGAACATGAGCATGAAATTCAATTTTTGATGGAAGGCAAAGGACCATGCAGAGATCTCCTGGAAGAACTTGGAAGATGGAATCCCAAGTGGTCTCCCCCAAAGCTGTCGTCCGTAGAATATCTGGATTCCATTGGAGCTATGGATTCCCGAACTATGTTGGTACACTGTGTACATCTTTCCCAGAAAGACTGGGATATAATTGCGAAAAGGAACTGCTGTGTGTGTTTCTGCTTTCGTAGCAACCATTTTTTGGATGTTGGCTACCCGAACATAACTGAGGCATTAAAGAGAAACATAAGAATAGTTTTGGGAACCGATAGTCTTGCGAGCAACAGTGATCTAAATATGTTTAAAGAACTGGAGTTTATTCGTACTACAACACCCTTACTGCAAGCAAACGACTTACTATTTTTTGCAACTTACAATGGTTTGGATTTTTTTGGCTTTCCCCTTAGGGAAAATTCCATGCTTCTTGTTCAACTAGAAGGAAACACTAGAGAAAAGGAAATAGGCGAAGTGGTTTTGGAAAACTGTCTTCAAGGAAAATTTAAATGGATGCATCAAGACTTAGATTAGGAAGAATAGGCTATTTAAATGTTCTTCCCATATATTATCCATTAGAGCATGGCGAAATTGAGCATAATTTTTCGCTGATTTATGGTGCCCCAGCAGAACTGAATGAAAAGATTCGCCATAAACAGCTTGACATTAGTGTGGTATCATCAATTGAATACGCCAAACACTTCGACAGGTATGTAATACTTCCGGATCTCAGCATATCCGCCCGAGGTAAAGTAAAAAGCGTTCTTCTGCTTTCGTACTCCCCCATCGAAAAAATCAAGGTAGTACACCTTACGCCCCATTCTCATGCTTCGGTTGCTCTTCTAAAAATCCTGGCCAAAGAGCTCTTTAAGACCGAATGGTATTTCGTTACTTCGGTTCTCCCAATGTGGCAAAGCAAGACCTCTGAAGAACCTGAAGCCTATCTGGCCATTGGAGATGAGGCGCTTTACTGGTCAAGAAACGGTAGATTCCCCTATTCTTACGATTTGGGACAAATCTGGTGGGACTGGATACAAAAACCCTTCGTTT
Organism: Syntrophobacterales bacterium; assembly: GCA_026992355.1. Taxonomy (GTDB): domain Bacteria; phylum Desulfobacterota; class Syntrophobacteria; order Syntrophobacterales; family Thermodesulforhabdaceae; genus JALXAE01. The sequence goes on from JALXAE010000249.1 coordinate 3,321, forward strand.
TCGCTCTCTGGGTTTGCAGAAAGGAAATAGTTGAACAAAACGAAAGCGCAATTAAAAACTCCGTGGCAGCACTGATAAAAGCCAAAAATCACGGTTTATCCAATCTTCAAAAAACCCTGGTTCAGGCTTCAGGAACCAGCATTTTCACTTTAGCGGAGCTTCAAGAATATTTTAGATTGCTGGATTACAACTTAAACGCCGAAAATATTGACGGCCTTGGCGAATACTTCAGATTATTGTTTAAACATAAAATAATTCAGAAGATGCCTCCAATAAACATAATGACAATGAATGATTTGGCAGATCACACTCAAAACGTCGGATAGGAAAGGCTTATTTAGGACAAAAAGAAGGTAGTAAAGAAATGAGTGGAGTTAGTTTAAGACTAAGGCGTTTTTTTAGGGCATCTACGAATCGCACAGTTATATTTCCTCTCGATCATGGAGTTACATGCGGACCGGTAGCAGGTCTGGAAGATATTACAAAATGTCTCAAGTGGGGAATTGAAGGAGGAGCTGACGCCTTCGTACTTCATAAAGGAATGCTAAACGTTGCTGCCCAAATTAAAAACATGCCTCAGGGTATATTTATACACTTATCAGGCAGTACCCAACTGGGAGCATCAATC
>JALXAE010000250.1 GCA_026992355.1 Syntrophobacterales bacterium
GACTAAATGTTGTTACAGTCCTGTATGGACAGATACTATCAGAGCTTACATGAAGAACGCCCTCAAACCCAAGCTCCAGCAGACAATAAGCCGCTAGGGCGGTGACAACACCTCCGGAAGAACCAGCAAACCTCAACTGCTCTTCTGCTGCATATCCCTCGAAGAGGGCTTTAAAATAGCCCCATTTTTTTTGGTTTTCATTAGTAATCTCAGGAAAAAATCTCTCCATATCTTGGCTTAGTTGCTGAAAGGACGGACACACCTTAAGACAGGCTGAACAATTTAGACAAACACCCCGGTTCTTAAGAAAAGGTCTTATCCCATCATCCACCACATCTTTCAAGATAATGTTGTCCTCTGGACATGCAAAATAACAGGCACCACAACCCGAACACAATCTCCAAGAAGCAACATCAAAGGCGTTTAGGATCTTAACCATTTTGTTTTTTTAATTTCGCTAGTAAGACTTTTATTCGGTTAAACCCGATTTAGGCGATTTCAATTTCCAGAAGAAACGATTTTTATATCACTGAACAGGTTGTCCAGTCTCTTTTTTACTTCAGGCATTTTCCACTTCAAATTTTCTTTTGTCTCACTCCGCTTCTGATAGGCACTCTGAATAATTTCAAGCATCTCATCAAGCTCAAGCTGCCTGGGATCAGCAACTAGGTCTCCAACACCTATGCTCTCGAAGACCCCCTTGAACTTACGGCTGTATGCTATACCAACGGCAGGTATATGCTGGGACAAAGCTGCTATGCAGGCATGCATCCTGGAGCCTAAAAAGAAATCACACTGTCCTATCACCCACTTTATCTCCTTGTGATCGTAATGGCCCTTTGCCACAAAAAATCGATTTTTATATTTTTCATTCATTTTTTCATATACTTCAAGACATGCTGTAATATCGCTTTCCATGTGGGAACGACCACCGAAGACATGGGGCACAAGGAGGAGCGCCGTATTCTCCTGCCGCATAAAAAAATTTATAATGTCTTCAACCGCCTTCTGATAATCCAGCTTAAGACCAAACATGTTGGATCCAGAATAACCTCCCCGATACAGCAGACCGCTTACGTTAAATCCAATCAGCTGAAACCCATAGGTCCTGATATTCAGGGCTTCCTCGATACCGTGCTCTTTCGGTTCCAACGAATCTATTCCAAAACCAACATCATAACAAAATCGTAATCTTTCCCTGATCACACGTTCTGGCAGAAGTGGCTTTATGGCCTCTATGCTGTCCCGGTCTCTTGAATAGACCCGAGTAGCCCTAGTGATGATGTTTCTCCCTATGAATTTTGCAAGCCTTGATTTAAATGGCCCCAAAGTTTGGGGTAAAAGCACCAACTTTCTGTTGAGCGCCAGGACCAGAAACTGCGGCAGGCTAACATATAGCAACCGTTGTATGCCATAAATATCGCTAAAACTATCACCTCCCGAAATGGCCGCGACCAAATCTTGATCCAAAATTTTACTGATGCAAAGATTCTTCCTGAGAAATTTCTCTCTGGTCCCTGCAAAAGGACAGAGCAATGCAAGAAATGCGATTATCAATAGCCTGGCAACATTATTTTTGAGATAAAATTTTTTGGAAAATCTCAAATTGATAAGGGGGATTTCGATGGCTCTTCCATCTATATTTAGCGAATAGCTTTTGGGTTGATAGCCGTAATCAAGAATGGATATTTTAGCATTAGGCCATTGCTGCAAAATGCACTTTACTGCACCTTCTGCAAGGATATTGACGCCCATATTTTTGGTTTCTAATGTGGCGCCCAATAATAGAATGTTGATTTTTTCTTTCATTGAAATGTCAGGCTTCATTTTCAGGAATTGGTTTTTCACGCCTGAAACGAATGATTTCCTAAGATTCCAAGGTCAACTTCCCAAAGACCTCAACAGTATTATCCCTAAGCTGACGATTCCACTGGCATAGCTTGGTGATATGGATCTCTAGATCTCTAGCCAACCTTGAATGCACGACTGTGCATCCTTCTCTTCGAAACCATATCAGTCCTCCTAATATTGTCCTTGCAATCTTCCGGACTTTCCACAATTTCGCGAAAAGGTCATTTATATGGCTATATTCTCTTTATTGAGCCGCATGCGTGGTTCCAATGTTTTCTTTTCAAATAATTAATGCTGAGAGTGATCATCTTGAGTATAACACCGGCGTCTACCTCTTCTAAGAGTCCACATTTCTCGCGCACTCTCCGTATTCCCCTTGATTATTCTCCCTTGCCATCCACACATGCATACCATTTACCATTGATCTCAATCAGATCGACATGATGCATTCTAACTGCATTCCATCCTCTTTCACTGTTCTTTGTTAGTGGCTTTTCAGAGTAGAGACTCTCTATATATTGTCGAGGTGTAACTTTTACTATTTCATATGCATAGGTGCTCTGTCCGTAGTATTTGGAACAATCCTGTGCAACCCGGAAAGTACGTCCCTTATACCTAAAGATCCTTCCCCCGTTTCTGGCCCTGTGCGGGTCAAACGCTATAACAGGATTGCTGCTACAAGGAGTCCAACCCTGCAAAAGATTATCAGAGAAAAACATGTAAGCAGCATCCTTATATGGCCCCGATACGAGAAGCCACCACCTGTTATTATAAAAGAATATATCAGGGTCAGAATAGTGATACCCTGAAGCCAATGTAGCGACGTACTTCCACTCATCTGGAAATCTCGTTGCCCTGTATAACCTCACCGATAGGCTTCTGTGACACTCGGGTACCATGTAAAATTCCCCATTATATGAAAAGACATACGGGTAGGACAGGTGAAATGGCTCATCCAATATTACCTTTCTATATGTCCAATGTACGAAATCCTTGCTGACTGCATAGCCAATATCTCCTTGCAGACTTTTCTTATTAAAGACCTCGAAGAACATGTAATAGCGCCCTTTATAACTCACACAGAAAGGATCCGCCACGAATGCGGCCTCAATGTCGGTAACATCTGAAGCAGTTAAGACTGGGTTTTTAATATTACTAGGATCTTTTAGGTCAAACGGTGAGGAACCTGAGTAAATTCCGATCGCCCAAGGGTGATGCTCTGAGATCCCTATCTTTATTGAACTATGCTTCAAAAAAGAGTATGGAAATAGTCGGTATCTCTGAAACAAAACCCCATAGGTAAAGCCGATAAAGAGTATGGAAAGAATTGCTGACAGTATTTTCAGCTTACGCATGTTTATTCACCCCCCTAAAAAAATTTCTCGAGCCAATCTTTTGGGAACCTCTAAAAAAAGTGTCGCGACCCGCGAGATTATATACCATTTTGACAAACAGCTCTGGTTTCTTTTTACGCCATTTTTTCAGGCATTCAACAGGGGCGATATGTCCAAGTGCTCTTTGAGGTATGTAGTGATTGTAAATCTGCATGTATCTTTTGAGCGTGGTTCCGGGATCCTCGGAATCCCTAAAATGAGTAGTGGCAAGAATATCCTTTATTCGACCATTGAACCTTTCTACCATCCCATTGGTCTGAGGGCGTCCAGGACGAATTAGCCGGTGCTCAATATTGTGTTTTTCGCAAACTTTATCAAATAAATGGTTTCCACTAGGACCCTTTTCCCCATGTGCCGTAAAGCGATCTGTAAATTCCTTCCCATTGTCTGTAAGAATTTTAGAAATCTTAAAGGGAGCTTTCTTTATGAGCCTTTTCAAAAAAGCAGAGGCAGATTTTGCAGATTTGTCGCATAAAATCTCTAAATATACCCAACGGCTGGCTCTATCTATTGCAACAAATAAACCCAAATTATGCAGTTCCCGTTTTTAAACGGCACGTGCTAGAAAGTTTGTGACAAAATAACTGGCTGTTTTTAAATGCAAAAAAGCCTCCTTTCCGGTAAAATGTGGTTGTCCAAACACAAAGGAAAGGAGGCACCTAAAAGGTGAAACAAAATATACCAGAAAAATGCCGTCAGAAC
>JALXAE010000251.1 GCA_026992355.1 Syntrophobacterales bacterium
CAGCTGTATTTTATGAAAGTAGAAGTGTTCCCTGACGCTTCCCTCGGTAGAATTTCTATATCTGTAGCCTATCCTAACGCCTCTCCTCAGGAAGTTGAGGAAGCCATAGTAAACAAAATAGAAGAACAGGTTATGGGTTTGGAGGGTATAAGGAAAATAACTTCCACATCCTCTGAAGGTGTAGGAACGGTAATAGTAGAGGTGATGGAGGGCTGGAATGTTCAAGATGTTCTGGATAAGGTGAAAACGCAGGTAAGCCAGATTACGACTTTTCCGAAAGAGGCTGAACCACCGGTAATTCAGGAACTCATTGCAAAAGCTCAAGTGATTGACGTTGTGGTTTACGGTGACGTTTCGGAATTGACTCTCAAACGAGCTGCTAACCTTGTAAAAGAAGAAATTATCAGGCTTCCACACGTGTCTCTGGCTCAAATCTTTGGATCCAGGGAAAGCGAAATTCACATTGATATTCCCGAAGAAAATCTTCTGGCTTTAAATATGACCCTTGGGGACGTGGCACGTATAGTTAACCAGGCAAGCCTTAATCTGCCTGCAGGAAAAATTTCAGGTCGAGAACAGGAAATTTTACTGAGAGCCACTGGCCGAAAGGATTATGCTTATCAGTATAAAAATTTAATTCTTCTTAGCAAACCCAATGGTGCTTTGCTCAGACTTTCAGATGTGGGAAGCGTTAAGGAGGGGTTTGAAGACATTAACATGTTTGTAAGATTTAACGGCAAACCCGCCATTTTGATCATGGTTTACAGGGTAGCTGATCAAAATGCCTTAACTGTGGCAAAGGAAGTTAAGGCTCTGATAACCAGGCTCAGGGCAAAAATGCCCGAGGGGATACACCTGGCTTTTTTTGAAGACATGTCTATAGTTTTGAAAGACAGAATTTTCCTTTTGCTGAAGAATTTAACCCTGGGCTTTATTCTTGTCGTTGTATTATTATGGACCTTTCTCGACATAAGATTGTCCTTTTGGGTATCACTGGGGATACCCTTTTCGTTTCTTGCGGCCTTTTCTCTGCTTCCTTATTTTGATGTTTCAATCAACATGGTTTCCCTTTTCGCCCTAATCATGGTTCTTGGAATTGTTGTAGATGATGCCATTGTCATAGGTGAAAATGTATTTAGAAAGGCAACAGAGGGTTTGTCCCCAAAAGATGCGGCAATAAAAGGGACGGTTGAGGTGGGTTATCCGGTTATATTTTCGGTTCTTACATCCATTGTTGCCTTTGCCCCTCTAATTGGGGGCAGTGGAATGATGGGAAAGATCATTCGGAACATTCCAATAGTTGTTATCCTTGTGCTTTTTGGGTCGCTTCTGGAGGCTATCCTCATTCTGCCATCTCATCTGTCCAGGAGTAAAGCGCTGGTGAAAGGTGTTTCAAAGGACGTGCTGGAAAAGAAATGGGCTGATAAAAAATTAAAGGAAATTGTGGAGGGACCCTACAGAAAGCTTTTGAGCTGGTGTATTAACTGGAGATATGTAACAGTTTCTATTGGTATTCTTATGCTCTTTGTGTCCTATGGAATCTGGAAGGCAGGTTGGTTGAAGTACACCTTTTTCCCTGAAGTGGAAAGCGATTGGGTTACCTGTTCGGTAAAACTACCTCCAGGATCAACGACACAACAGACTGTTGAAGTGGTTTCGAAACTGGAACAAAAAGCTTTTGAAACGATAAATGAATTAGACCCTAAAATACTGAAAAATATTGCTTCTTTGGTTGGTTTGCACGCTCAAATGGAAGGTCCCGGCGGAAGGTTTGATACGGGAAGCCATCTAGCCCAGGTATTTGTAGAATTAATTTCCGCGGAAAAGCGCAAAATACCAATCGGTGTTGTGGTCAGGAAATGGAGGGAGAAAGTAAAGGACATACCTGACATAGAAGAGATATCTTTTCATAGTGAATTATTTACTCCTGGAAAATCCATAGAAGTTAATCTAATGATGGACAATCCTGGCCAGCTTAAAAATGTGGCCAATGAATTAAAGGCTTTGTTGGCCAGATATCCTGGAGTATTTGACATTGCTGATAGTTTGACTGTTGGCAAACCGGAACTCAGATTTAAGTTACTTCCCTGGGCAAGATCGATGGGAATTTCACTTAAGGAACTGGCCCTTCAGGTGCGGCATTCTTTCTATGGGGCGGAAGCTCTCAGGTTTCAACGAGATGAAGATGAGGTCAAGGTTCTGGTGAGGTATCCGGATTGGGAACGAAAATCCATAGATAACTTTTACAGCCTTCACATAAAAACACCTAAAGGAAAATGGGTTCCCTTGATAAATATTGCTGATGTTCACATGTCAGAAGGCTATACCCACATTGAGCATGAAAATAAACAAAGGGTTGTGAAGGTCACGGCTGATGTTGATGAAACAGTGGCGAATGCCAAAGAAATTAGAAATGAATTATCAGAGCGGATTCTACCCGAACTTGCTAACCGGTTTAATGGATTGCGATATTCCTTTGAAGGTGAAGCAAGGGAAGAACGAGAGTCCATGAGGGATGTTTTGAAGGGATTTGGTATTGCAATACTCGGAATTTATACCCTCCTTGCAATCCCTTCTCGCTCCTTTTTGCAGCCACTAATTGTTATGGCAGCAATACCCTTTGGAATAATCGGCGCCATATTCGGCCATATATTAATGGGTTACGGTATTAGTATTGTAAGTCTTTTCGGAATAGTTGGTTTGACAGGGGTTGTGGTGAATGATTCCCTTGTTCTGGTCGATAAGGTAAACAGCATTCGACAAAGTGGTAAAAGCAGCTATGATGCGCTGCTGGATGGAACAGCCTTGAGGTTTAGGGCTATTATTTTGACATCGGTGACAACTTTTGTAGGGCTTATGCCAATAATATTCGAGCGAAGTTTGCAGGCCCGAGTGTTGATTCCTATGGCGATTGGTCTGGGGTTCGGTATTCTTTTTGCCACAGTAATTACTTTAATAATAGTTCCGTGCTTTTATCTTATTGTTGAGGACTTAAAACAACTCGTTTTGAATACTGCAGAAACAGGGAGTTATGAACTACGCCAGTAAAAAATTTCGAATAATTAACGTCGTAGAAGGTCTTCAAGATGGACTTAGCCGCTTTTGTGGACCCACCAGGGTTGCTCTGATTTATGCTGAAAGACCGACTGATTCTTTGAGGGTCTATGATCCCAACGGGCTATTAGAAGGTCATGAACCCAGGTTGCGGGAATTGTATCTTCATTCTGAAAAATGGCGGGAGTGCGACATGAGCCTGGAGGAGATGCGGTTCTTTGGGGAGATCGTTCCGGAAAGTGATATTGGGCTGAGCGGTGTTATATCTCATGGTGGGAGAACTGGTGCGGTTTTTTATCAAATGTGGTTTGCAGATCATCACCCTGATATATGTTCTCCAGGTCCTATCGCAAGGTGGCTTGAGCATGCGGTTTGCTTGCTTTCCCATGATTTTGTTACGGAAGATGCCTTTTACACGGCAAGTTCTAGATACGTACTTCGAGAATATGCAACTTACGCTGTAAGGGATTATCTTCTTGATGAACTTAATCTTTTAATTGGTTGGGATATGCCCTATAATGTCTCCCAGGTTTTGGACGTTATATTGGGCATATCCAAAACCTTGGAAGAAGGCGCTTTACCTGAAGGAATCCTTTGTATAGTTGATTCTAGGACTCTTAATCGTTTGGACTTTGTTATCAAATTTCCGCCCTTTGAAAGACCTACCCTGGTTAATCTCAAACATGTGAGGAAGCTTCTCACAGCCGTAAGAAATAATGCTTTGATGTTGGTTTCTGACGGGGAACAAATCGTTGGTGTATCCAGATACAGGCCAGGTCTTCCGGGAATTCTTGCCGAGTTCAGAAAAAACTATGGTTTTGTTTCAGTAGGCGACAACAAGGTTTGTAGCTTTTCCGATGGCAAATTTTATGCGACAAACC
>JALXAE010000252.1 GCA_026992355.1 Syntrophobacterales bacterium
ACTTAAAACTACTTTAGCATTAGCAATTGTTGTCCTACTTATCTTTGCTCTTTTCTTTATCCTCAAAAAAGTAGGGTATAAATCCTTAATATCTACTAACAATAAAAATAATAAAATACAAATTTTAGAAAAACGGTTTTTAGCTCCTAAACATTATCTTATTCATGTTGAATGGGAAAATTATAAATTCCTAATAAGCGTATTGCAAAATCAACTTACAGTCATAGAAAAAACCAAAAGTGCATCTGCAAACGATAACTTACCCACAACTACCAGCTCATGAAAAAATTTCTATTATTAGGTTTCATACCGCTCATGTTAGTAGCAACTTTAACGTGGGCAACAACGGCTCACGGTGCAGAAATTAAAATTCCATCTATCACGCTGAATCTTAATTCACCAAATGGTCCAAAACAGCTCTCAGGAATACTCCAAATAGTCATTATTTTGACTATACTATCAGTTGCTCCGGCTATACTGTTGCTTACAACATCCTTCACTCGGTTGATAATAGCTTTTTCCTTTTTAAGGCATGCACTGGGTACACAGCAGAGTCCACCTAACCAGGTTCTTATTTCCCTTGCTTTGTTTATGACCTTCTTCATCATGCAACCCGTATGGAAAAATGCCTATGAAAATGCCTATGTACCTTATAGGGATGGATTCATAACGGGAGATGAATTTCTCAATAAAGTTCAAGTTCCTTTTAAAAATTTCATGCTTAAACACACTAGAAAAAAAGATCTTGCACTATTTTTGTCGCTTACAAAAACACCTAAGCCAAAATCTCCAGCAAATCTTTCCCTGGTCACTGTAATTCCGGCTTTTGCAATTAGCGAAATTAAGACGGCCTTTGAAATAGGTTTTTTGCTCTACATTCCTTTTTTAATTTTGGACATGGTTGTGGCAAGCATTTTACTTTCGATGGGTATGATGATGCTTCCACCCGTCATGATTTCTTTGCCTTTTAAAATTATGCTCTTTATTCTTGTAGATGGGTGGAATTTATTAATAGGCTCCCTAATGAAAAGCTTTTAAATAAGAGTGGACAAAATTTATGACTCCGGAATTTGTAATCGGACTAGGACGTCAGGCTTTAGAAATTATGCTTGAAGTAAGTCTTCCAGTGCTATTGCTTAGCCTAATCGTAGGTGTAATTATTAGCATATTTCAAACGGTAACCCAAATACAGGAAGCAACCATAACTTTCGTGCCAAAAATTATTGTCACCTTTGTTTCTTTATTAATTTTCGGAGGATGGATAATTTCTAAGATTACTGATTTCACCACTTATATTTTGGAAAACCTTCCCAACTGGATAAAATAGCTGTTAATGAAGCCATGGTATATTCCATTAGATTTAGTACTGAGTTTCATTGCTGTCCTAATAAGAATAAGTTTTATTCTTTTTTCTCTTCCATTTTTCCGAGCAAAAGCAATCCCCCCTAGTTTTAAGGCTTTTCTATCCCTTGCAATTAGTTTCGTTTTCTTCATACCTTTAGCACATAAAATTGAACCTTTGCCAATTGCTCCAGTTTCCATTGGTAGTGTTATTTTGGGAGAAGTTTTTACAGGAATAATTCTTTCTCTCAGCATGTTGATAATTCTGGGAGCATTAGAAGTTGCAGGAGATATCGTCAGTTTTCAAATGGGTTTTGGCTTCGCCAGAGTGGCTGACCCAGTAACAGGCGTGCAAATTACCCTTATAAGTCGGTTCTTCCAAATCCTTGGAACTCTCATTTTTTTTTCTTTAAACGGCCATCACTGGTTGATTAAAACCATCTACACGAGCTTTCTAAAAATTCCACCGGGAAAATTTTTGACCATTATCGAGAATGTCCAAATAGGTAGGATAATAAATTTTACAGGTTTAATTTTTACTCTAGCCTTTAAGCTTGCAGCTCCTATTATTATCGTTCTTTTTTTAAGTGAAATAGGTATGGGACTTATTGTGAAATTTGCCCCCCAAATCAATATATTAATTGTAAGTTTTGCCTTCACTATAATTATTGGAATTCTTTTTGCTGCCCTTTCTATCGAAGCCTGGGGAGAAGAAATCAGACAGGCTTTCGAAATTTTATTTACCTTCATATTTAGAACCCTTTTCAAATAAGACTTCGAAGTTTTTGCTATGGAGATAGTTCCATGCCGGCTGGCGCTCAAGAAAGAACTGAAAAACCAACACCCAGGAAAATTCGTAAGGCCAGAGACGAAGGAAAAGTTGCTAAAAGTCGTGAAATGAACTCTTTAGCCTCCCTCATAGGAGGGGCTTTAGGACTATGGATCAGCCTATCCCTAACTTTCGCAGAATTCAAAAGCCTGATGGAAAAGCTCTGGGGAAACGGTTTTAATTTGACGAGAATTATTGGCTCCGAACACACCTATGCTATTTTTCAGTCATGCATCAAAGCTTTTATAATAATGTCGGGCCCAACGGTTTTACTAAGCTTAACCTTTGCTGTCGCTGTAAATTATTTTCAGAACAAAGGGTTCCTTATTGCATCTAAGGCTATTTTCCGCTTTGACTTTAATGCTTTAAACCCCGTAAACGGTGCAAAGCGCCTTTTGACTTTACGCTCCTTTGTTGAATTAGGAAAATCCGTAATAAAATTTTTGGTAGTGGCTTATGCTTTGTACTCTGCTTTTAAATCCAACTTTCACATTTTAATACCTACAATTTTTCAGGCTCCACAAGAAATTGCCCGAAGTCTAGGATACCTAACCTTTAGCATCTTCCTTCGCGTTATTCTAATTATGATGATAGTTTCCTATTTGGACTGGCGCTACCAAAAATGGCAATATATTAAAGATCTTATGATGACCAAACAGGAAGTTAAAGAAGAACACAAGCAGACTGAGGGTGATCCAAAAATAAAATCAAAAATAAGATCCAAACAGCTGGAGATAGCTCGAGCCCGAATGCTCGCACAAATACCACAGGCAGATGTGGTAATAACCAACCCCACCCACTTCGCCGTAGCACTTATGTACAAACCAAATGAAATGGAAGCACCCAGGGTTATAGCCAAGGGAATAGATCACATGGCAAAGAAAATTATACGAATTGCAAGGTTCCATGGTGTATCTATTGTTTATAATCCCCCCCTGGCACGAGCCTTGTATAAACAAGTACCGCTGGGTAATACCATACCGGTAGTACTGTATAAGGCCGTAGCTAAAGTACTGGCCTATGTTTACCAACAAAAAAACAAAGCAAAATATGGAATTTAGTACAGAGTCAAAAACATGGCAGAAGCTGAAAAAATCACGCTAAACCAAATCCTATTTAATCGGCTTAAGAATATTTCAGACAGCGACGCCCTCATGGGCATGGGCGTAGTAGCCATTCTGGCGGTTATGCTTCTGCCTCTATCCGGTCCCATTCTAGATATATTTTTAGCAACAAACATATCTTTTGCAATTGTCATACTTTTGACAGCAATTTATACTCTAAAGCCTTTGGATTTCATAATCTATCCATCCCTACTCCTGATAACCACCCTATTCAGACTGGCCCTTAATGTTGCAAGCACCAGACTTATTCTCCTCCACGGGCATGAAGGGCCTTCCGCAGCAGGCCATATAATACAGGCCTTTGGTCATTTCGTAGTGGGAGGAAACTATGTTGTAGGTCTGGTTGTGTTTATCATCTTGGTGATCGTCAATTTCGTTGTCATCACAAAAGGTACGGAAAGGATTTCGGAAGTAGCAGCACGCTTTACTCTTGATGCTATGCCGGGCAAACAGATGAGCATAGATGCAGATTTGAATTCAGGGCTCATTGATGAAAACGAAGCAAGACGAAGGCGGGAAATGGTTGCTCGTGAAGCAGACTTCTACGGAACGATGGATGGCGCGAGCAAATTTGTTCGAGGCGACGCTATCGCTGGAATCTTGATCACAATGATTAATATTTTTGGTGGTCTAA
>JALXAE010000253.1 GCA_026992355.1 Syntrophobacterales bacterium
GAGTTTATTGTATTCGTGTTCTTGGCGGTAGTAAAAGAAGGTATGCCTCTGTGGGGGATGTAATTGTGGTTTCCGTTAAAGAGGCGTTACCCAACTCAAAGGTCAAAAAAGGTGATGTGCTTAGAGCAGTTGTTGTTCGTACAAAAAAAGAGGTAAGGCGTCCCGATGGTTCCTATATAAAGTTCGATGATAACTCTGCCGTTTTGATAAATAACGCCGGGGAACCAATTGGGACTAGAATTTTTGGACCAGTAGCCCGGGAACTCCGAGCCAAGAATTTTATGAAAATCGTCTCGCTGGCTCCCGAGGTATTGTAGTTACGGGGTGATGAGAAATGGGTGCAAAAAAAGCATTATCTGTTCCGAAATATCAGAAGAAATATAAGATCAAGAAAGATGATATTGTTATGGTTATCGCCGGTAAAGAGCGTGGCAAAACCGGCAAGGTTTTAAAAGTTCTGAAAAAGAAAGATAGAGTATTGGTGGAAAAGTTAAATATGGTTAAACGACATTTAAGACCTGGGCCATACAGCCAAGAAGGCGGAATTTTAGAAAGGGAAGGTCCGATACATATCTCTAATGTTATGCTGGTGTGTCCCAAGTGTAGTAAGCCAACACGTGTGGGCTATAAGATCCTCGATGACGGTGCAAAAGTGCGATACTGCAAGAAATGCACCGAGATTATCGATGGATGACGTCCACAATGGAGGAGCAGATGTCGATTTTGAAAGAGCTGTATCAACAAGAAATCAGACCCATGCTGATAGAAAAATTCAAATATGAAAGTCCTATGCAGGTTCCTAGATTGGACAAAATAGTTCTCAACATGGGACTTGGTGAGGCAATTCAGAATGCAAAAATACTGGAGACAGCTTCGGAGGATCTAGCCCTGATAAGCGGCCAGAAACCTGTTATTACTAGGGCTAGAAAAAGCATTGCTGCCTTTAAGCTTCGGAAGGGTATGCCTATTGGCTGCATGGTTACCCTAAGGCGAAGTAAAATGTATGATTTTCTTTATAAGCTTGTAAATGTTGCACTCCCAAGAATTAGAGATTTCAGAGGGGTATCTCCAAAATCTTTCGATGGGCGTGGAAATTACACCTTAGGGATTAAAGAACACATAATCTTCCCTGAAATTGATTATGATAAGGTAGATAAAATAAAAGGATTAAATGTAACTATTGTAACCACTGCTGAAACTGATGAAGAAGCACGGGCATTACTTGAAGGTTTTGGTATGCCCTTTAGAGCTTAAAGGAGGTACAGGGTTGGCTCGGAAGGCGTTAATGATTAAGGCTCAGCGAAAACCAAAGTTCAAGGTCAGGGCTTACAATAGATGCCCGCTCTGTGGTAGAGCCAGAGCGTTTTTAAGAAAGTTCGGAATGTGCAGGATTTGTTTCAGGACCATGGCTCTCAATGGAGAGCTTCCTGGAGTTCGAAAGGCTAGCTGGTAAGTGATAAAGAGAGGAGATTACCCATATGGTAATGACCGATCCAATTGCTGATTTTTTAATACGAATATCCAATGCTCAAAAGGCCAGGTTTGATAAGGTTGATATACCGGCATCCAAAATGAAGTTAAGTATCACCAGGATTTTAAAGGATGAAGGTTATATACGTCACTATAAGTTCATCAAAGACAATAAACAGGGCATAATAAGAATTCATCTGAAATACGATGAGAACAGGCGGGCAGCTATTACAGGGGTTAAGAGAATAAGCAAGCCTGGCCGAAGAGTTTATGTTGGATATGATGATATTCCTAAGGTCCTAAACGGATTGGGGATTTCTATTTTGTCTACTTCTCAAGGAATATTGACGGATAAAGAGGCGAGGAAACGTCGGGTTGGTGGAGAATTGTTGTGTGCTATTTGGTAGCACAAGAGTGGAAATAGTGGATAGAAAGGAGACGGGTTATGTCCCGGGTTGGGAAAGTCCCTGTGAAAATACCACCAAAGGTTAAAGTAAATCTTGAGGGACAGAAGCTGACTGTGGAAGGTCCCAAAGGAAAGTTGGTCAGAGAGTTTCCTCAGGAAATCGAAATAGTTGTGGAAAAAGATGAGATAAGGGTTTCGCCCAGAAAGTCTACCAGGCAGGCCAGAGCGTACCATGGCTTGGTACGGACATTGATTAATAATATGGTTACAGGTGTTTCCCAGGGGTTTACCAAGGAATTGCACATTGTAGGTACGGGTTATCGTGCCGAGGTCAATAAAAATGTTCTGAATTTAACTCTTGGTTATTCTCATCCTATTGAATTTGAATTGCCCCCAGAAGTAAAGGCTACCGTTGATAAACAGACAGTAATTAAATTGGAGTGCTTTGATAAAGAGCTTCTTGGTTTAACTGCAGCAAAAATAAGAGCCTTAAGACCGGTTGAACCTTATAAAGGAAAGGGAATTCGATACGCGGACGAAGAGGTCAGGCGCAAGGTAGGGAAAGCGGGGGCCAAATAGTTAGTCTGTGATTAAGGGAGTTAATAAGCAATGGTTTCTAGTAGCTACAAAAGAATGGCAGCTCGTTTGAGAAGGAAAAAAAGAATCCGGAAGAAGGTTTTTGGGACAAGTGAAAGACCGAGACTCTGTGTATACAGGAGTTTGAAACATATTTATGCTCAGGTTATTGATGACGAAAAAGGGATTACTCTGGTTGCTTCATCGACGCTTTCTCCTGAGCTAAAGGATCAGATAAACACTCTGTCGGGGAAAATAGAGCCTGCTGAAAAAGTTGGGGAGTTGATTGGGAAAAAGGCTTTGGAAGCGGGTATACAAAAGGTTGTTTTTGATCGAAATGGTTACATGTATCATGGCAGGGTTAAAGCCCTTGCTGATGGTGCGAGAAAAGCGGGATTGCAATTTTAGAGAGGAGGCCAGCTTTGGTAAGACAGGCGGGAAGCGACATACAGGATCTACAGCTGATTGATAAAGTTGTTCATATAAGTAGAGTAGCAAAGGTTGTTAAGGGTGGACGTCGTTTTTCTTTTAGTGCCCTGGTTGTTGTGGGTGATGGTAAGGGAAGAGTCGGGTTTGCTCTTGGGAAGGCAAAAGAGGTTCCGGAGGCTATAAGAAAGGGGCTGGAAGCGGCTCAGAAGAATATGATTACCATTCCCTTGGATAATGGAACTATTCCCCATGACATAGAAGGTCATTTTGGGGCTTCAAAAGTGGTTCTTAGACGTGCCTCTCCCGGTACGGGTGTTATAGCGGGAAGTGTTGTGCGTGCGATTATGGAAGCGGCAGGCGTTACGGATATATTGACTAAGTGTATTGGTTCTCGAAATCCTCATAATGTTTTGAAAGCCACGATGAACGGCTTGAAGGCATTGAGAAGCCCGGAAGAAGTTGCTCGCATGAGAGGAAAAACGGTTGAGGAAATACTAGGTTAGGAGGCTTTTTATGGCAAAGCCTATAATGGTTACTCTCGTTAGGAGTCCAATTGGTAAACCACGGAAACATCGAAGGATTTTACAAGCTCTCGGCCTTACTAAGGTGAATAAAAGCAGGGTATTGTATGCTACTCCTACAGTAGTTGGTGCTATAAAGAAGGTCGTGCATCTTGTGGATGTTCAGGAGTTTAAAGAGTAAATCGAAATGAAAGAGGGTAAAAAATGGCTTTAAGGTTGCAAGATCTAGCTCCTGCACCAGGTTCAAAGAGGGAAAAGAAGCGGGTAGGGCGAGGTCCCGGTTCCGGATGGGGTAAAACCGCGGGTAAAGGCCACAAGGGTCAGAAATCGAGGGCAGGTGCAAAAATACCGCCGTGGTTTGAAGGTGGTCAAATGCCTCTGATTCGCCGAATCCCGAAAAGAGGCTTTACTAATATTTTCCGTAAGGAATTTGCAATCATCAATGTCAGGGACCTCAATAGATTTCCGCCCGATAGTGATGTAGGACCGGAGGAGTTGAAGAAATCTGGGCTGGTAAAGAAGATAAAACACGGGATTAAGTTGCTGGGTGATGGTGAGCTAAAACACCCATTGAAGGTTAGGGTGCATAAAGCCAGTGAAGCGGCCGTAAAGAAGGTTGAAGCTGCCGGTGGTGAAGTTTCGGTTATTTCATCTTAGAGAGGCAAGTAGATGTTTACAGGTTTTCAAAATATCGGGAAAATACCCGAACTGAAGCAACGAATATGGGTTACCTTTTTATTGCTTGCCGTTTATAGAATCGGTGTTCATGTGCCTACTCCGGGTATTAACGCAGAGGCCTTGAATGCCTTTTTTAATGCAGCCCAGGGAACCCTGTTAGGGTTATTTGATATGTTTTCGGGAGGCGCCATGAGGCGCCTTTCTGTCTTTGCTCTTGGAATTATGCCCTATATAAGCGCTTCGATTATTTTGCAACTTTTGACTGTTGTCATTCCTTACTTGGATCAACTGAGTAAGGAGGGAGAAGCAGGGCGCAAGAAGATCATTCAATACACAAGATACGGGACGGTTCTGTTAAGCATAATACAGGGATTTGGGATAGCTTTTGGTTTGGAGGGCATGACCGGCCCTGGTGGTGAGCCTGTTGTTATCAACCCCGGATGGGGTTTTCGTTTTATGACTGTAATTACTTTGACGGCGGGCACAGCTTTCATTATGTGGCTTGGAGAGCAGATTACTGAAAGAGGAATTGGTAATGGTATTTCCTTGATTATTTTTGCGGGAATTGTTGCTGGTATGCCTACCGCTTTCGGAAATACTCTCAGATTGATGGAAACTGGCGAAATGAGCCTTTTTAAGGTTCTGATTTTACTGGTTTTAATGGTGTTTGTTGTTGCTTTTATTGTGTACATGGAAAGGGCTCAACGACGAATACCTGTACAGTATGCGCGAAGGGTTGTCGGCAGGCGGGTGTATGGAGGACAAAGCACCCATATACCTTTGAAGATAAATACTTCTGGGGTTATTCCTCCAATATTTGCCTCTTCTTTGATTATGTTTCCGGCTACTATTGCTAACTTTGTCCCACATCCTGTCCTTAAATCAATTGCTGCTGCGCTTTCCCCCGGTCATTGGCTCTACTCCATTTTGTACGTCGGTTTTATCATATTCTTTTGTTATTTTTACACGGCTATTGTTTTTAACCCGGTGGATGTTGCAGACAATATGAAGAAATATGGTGGCTTTATTCCTGGCATTCGGCCTGGAAAGGCTACTGCTGAATACATTGATAAAGTGCTCAGTCGCATAACCCTTGGTGGGGCCCTTTATGTTTCGGCCGTTTGTATTCTACCTCAGATATTAATTAGGCATTTTAATGTGCCTTTTTATTTTGGTGGTACGGCTTTGTTAATTGTTGTGGGAGTTGCCCTTGATACGGTGGCGCAGATAGAAGCACACATGTTAACGAGACACTACGAGGGTTTTCTTAAGCAGGGCAAGATTGTTAGTCGGCGTTAAGAGCAATTGAAGGAGGGCGAGGATGAATATTATTTTGTTAGGACCACCTGGAGCTGGTAAAGGGACACAGGCCAAAAGGATGATAGAGAAGTATGGGATTCCTCAGATATCCACTGGAGATATGCTTAGGGCTGCTGTTCAGGCGGGAACTGAGCTTGGTCTTGAGGCTAAAAAATACATGGATGCTGGGCAATTAGTACCGGATGAAGTTGTTATTGGGTTGGTTAAGGAACGCATTCAGCAGGATGATTGCAAAAATGGTTATATGCTGGATGGATTTCCCCGAAATGTTAGTCAGGCAGAGACTCTGGATAAGATGTTGTCTGAACTTGGGCAAAAGATAGATCATGTTGTTTGTATAGAGGTTCCGGAAGATGAACTTATCAAACGTCTTACTGGAAGAAGAACCTGTAAGCAGTGTGGCGCTGGCTATCATGTAGTTTTTGATCCGCCCAAACAGGATGGGGTGTGTGATAAGTGTGGCGGTGAGCTTTATCAGAGGGATGATGACAACGAAGAAACAGTGAAATCGAGGCTTAAGGTATACAAGGAACAGACTGAGCCGTTAATAGCCTATTATGAGAAACAGGGAAAGCTTAGACGCATAGACGGTGTCGGATCGATAGATGAAATATTTAACAGAATAGTGGCCGTTTTAGGTTAAGGCTGTAGTTGGTGAGCATTGATTGTATTAAAAACTCGAAAAGAAATCGAAAAGATAAGAAAGGCTTGCCAGATAGTTGCTGAAATACTTTTGCGATTAAAGGAGGAGGTAGCTCCTGGAGTTTCTACGTGGGATTTGAATAGATTAAGCGAGGAGTTGGCAAAAAAGAAAAAAGCGAAGCCTGCGTTTAAGGGATACCGGGGGTATCCCTTTGCGCTTTGTACTTCAATAAACGAAGAGATAGTGCACGGAATGCCGTCGAAAAAGAGGGTATTAAAAGAAGGTGATATTATCAGTCTTGATTTTGGTGTGGTTATTAACGGATTTTATGGTGATGCTGCTATTACGGTGCCTGTGGGTAAGATTAGTAAAAGAGCAAAACGTTTATGTGAGGTTACTGAGGGATCATTGTACAAAGGGATTGAACGAGCGCGAGTTGGTAACAGATTGTCTGATATATCTCATGCCATACAGTCCTATGTTGAAAGTAAGGGATATTCGGTGGTGAGGGAGTTTGTTGGTCATGGGATAGGAAGGCATTTGCATGAGAGCCCTCAAATACCCAACTATGGTCCCCCTGGTCGGGGAGTTAAGTTGAAAGCTGGTATGGTTTTGGCGATAGAGCCTATGATTAATGAAGGAACCCCTGATATTGAAATTCTTTCTGATAAATGGACGGCGGTAACAAAGGATAGAAAATTGTCTGCCCATTATGAGCATACTGTTGCTATTTTACCAGAAGGCCCGGATATTTTGAGCTCTCTTATTGCTGAGGAATGTCAGGTTTCTTTTGACAAGTTGTAGTTATTATAATAAAATAGATATTTTGGAGTTTGGACAAAAATAAATTTTTAAGAGAGGGAAGGATAGGCATGCCGAAAGAGGATGCCATAGAGGTTGAAGGTACAGTAGTTGAGACGTTGCCCAATGCGATGTTTCGAGTTGAGTTACCTAATGGTCATAAGGTTTTAGCTCATATTTCTGGAAAAATGAGGATGCATTTTATACGCATACTTCCTGGAGATAAGGTTACAGTGGAGCTTTCTCCTTACGATTTATCGAGAGGACGTATTGTGTATAGGGCTAAGAGCTAAGATGGTATTTTCGGAGGAACATAGATGAAAGTTCGAGCTTCGGTTAAAAAGATTTGCCGCAAATGTAAGATTATAAAACGGCATGGGTCTGTTCGAGTTATTTGTGAAAATCCAAGGCATAAACAAAGACAGGGCTAAAGGAGGATAGCACTTTGGCACGAATTGCGGGTGTAGATTTACCTAAAAACAAGCGCATTGAGATTGCCTTAACCTATATTTACGGAATTGGGAGAACCACGTCTAAAAAAATACTGGAACAGGCGCAGATTGATCCCAATATCAAAACTGATGATCTTACGGATGAGCAGTTAACTACACTGCGAAGAATCATAGATACTCAGTACAAAGTTGAAGGTGATCTGAGGGCCGAAGTCTCTATGAATATAAAGCGCCTTATGGATATGGGTTGTTATAGAGGCTTAAGGCATAGGCGTGGATTGCCTGTGCGTGGGCAGAGAACTCACTCTAATGCTCGTACTAGAAAGGGCCCAAGAAGATCTGTGATAGGTAAAAGGAAAAAGTCATAGTCAGTTGGGAGGATTTTGATGGCAAGGCCTCGAGGTGGATCTCGTAAAAAGAAAGAAAAAAAGAATATTCAAAACGGGATAGCCCATATTCAATCAACTTTTAATAATACGATAGTTACCATTACTGATATGAGTGGGAACACTATCGCGTGGGCAAGTGCTGGCACGCAGGGGTTTAAGGGTTCAAGGAAATCTACACCCTTTGCGGCTCAGGTAGCAGCAGAAGCTGCTGCGAAAAAAGCAATGGAACATGGTTTACAAAATGTGGAAGTTTGCATAAAAGGGCCTGGCTCCGGGAGAGAAGCTGCTTTAAGAGCATTGCAAGCAGCAGGACTAAATATTGTTTCAATAAAGGATGTTACGCCGATACCTCATAATGGTTGCAGACCTCCAAAACGGCGTCGCGTGTAAATAAAAGATATGAGATGGCGAGAATATTGAGTTTTTGAAGGAGGATAACGCCTTGGCTAGATATACAGGACCTGTTTGCAGGCTGTGTCGTAGAGAGAACATGAAATTGTACTTAAAAGGTGAGCGCTGTTACAGTGATAAGTGTGCCTATGAACGTAGAAGTTATGCTCCCGGTCAACACGGTCGATTAAGATCTAAGATGTCTGACTATGGTATTCGCTTAAGAGAAAAGCAAAAACTAAAAAGAATGTATGGCTTAAATGAGAAGCAATTTAAGAGATATTTTAAGGAAGCCGATAGGCAAAAAGGTGTAACGGGAACAAATTTTCTCATATTACTTGAAAGACGCCTTGATAATACTGTTTACAGACTTGGTTTTGCCCAGTCTAGAGCTCAGGCAAGACAGCTTGTTAGACATGGACATATCCTTGTTAATGGTAGGAGGGTAGATATACCATCCTATCTGTTAAAACCAGGGGATGTTATATCCATTCGTGAAAAAAGTAGGCAACTCGCTTTGGTCAATGAAGCTCTGGAAGCCGTCCCACGGCGTGGAGTTCCGTCTTGGTTGGAGTTGAAAAAGGACGAATACGAAGGGGTATTCAAGAATTATCCCACAAGGGAAGAAATGAATATACCTGTACAGGAACAACTTATTGTTGAGTTTTATTCTAAGTAGTTTCTGTGTAAATAAGCAAATCAAGCCGGTGTGCGAACCCTTAATACTGGGTTCGGAAGCCGGTTTTTATTGTCTTAAAGTTTTAAGATAAAAAACCCGGTGAGGATACACCATGCAGATAGAAAAAAATTGGCGTGAGCTGATAAGGCCCAAGGGACTTAAGATAGAGAAGGGTGATGATCCATCAAGATATGCTAAGTTTGTTTGTGAGCCTCTGGAGAAAGGATTTGGTATTACTTTGGGTAATGCCTTGAGAAGGGTGCTTTTATCGTCGCTTAGAGGAGCAGCTATAACCAGTGTGAAAATAGATGGTGTTGCCCATGAGTTTTCAAGTATCCCGGGCGTCGTTGAGGATGTTACTGATATTATTCTGAATCTCAAAGAAGTAAGATTTAGGATGGATACAGAGGAACCGGTAACGCTTTATATAGAGAAAGAAGGCGAAGGTGTAGTAAAAGCGGGTGATATTCATGGAAGCAGTTTAGTTACTGTTCTGAATCCAGATCATTATATCTGTTCTACGTCACGAGATGCAAAGCTCCGTATGGAATTGGTTGTGCGAACTGGGAAGGGATATGTGCCCGCAAGCAGGCATTTCGATCCCGATATGCCTATAGGGACCATACCAGTAGACGCTATTTTTTCACCGATAAGAAAGGTTAGCTATACTGTGACACAGGCCAGGGTAGGACAAATTACGGATTACGATTGTCTGACGATGCAAATTTGGACAGATGGGAGCGTTACCCCTGAAGATGCCCTTGCCTTCGCTGCAAAAATTTTGAAGGAGCAGTTTACAGTTTTTATAAACTTTGAAGAAGAACCGGAACCTGAGGTTGTTGAGCCGGAAGAGGAAAAGCCAAAATGGAATGAAAATCTCTTCAGGCGGGTAGATGAATTGGAGCTGTCGGTTAGATCTGCAAATTGTTTGAAGAATGCTGACATTCGTTATATTGGAGAACTGGTACAAAGAACTGAAGCTGAAATGTTAAAAACAAAGAATTTTGGTCGAAAATCTCTAAACGAGATAAAGGAAATTCTAGCTGAAATGGGTTTATCTTTGGGCATGAAGTTAGAGGGATTTCCGAGTAGAGAAGAACTTGAAAAACTAGAAAAAGAGAGGGAAAAGGAAAGCTATGCGTCATAGGGTTGCAGGAAGGAAGCTGGGACGAAAGACAGGACATCGCTTAGCTATGTTTAGAAACATGGCTACTTCCCTTTTTGAACATGAAAGAATTTATACTACTGTCCCTAAAGCAAAAGAACTCCGGAAGTGGGCCGACTGGCTGATTACGCTTGGAAAACGGGGAGATCTTCATGCTAGGCGGCAGGCATTAGGCTTCATCCGCAGCAAAAAGGTTGTGCATAAGCTTTTTGCTGAAATTGCTCCTCGCTATGCTGACAGACCTGGAGGTTATACCAGAATAGTGAAAGCCGGATTTCGAAGGGGCGATGGAGCCCCAATGTGCATTATTGAGCTGGTAGAAGAGGGCACAGGTAAAGCCGAAGGTACGGCCTGAATTTCTGTACGTTAGGTTTGGTTTAGTGTTGTTTGTAACCGGGCCGGCGGAAAAGTTTTCCGTCGGTTCCGTTTGTTAAAATTATTTTAAAAATATGTTGCTGGCGTTTACTGGTCTTGCAGTTTCTTTTCTAACCTTTGTTGTAGCTACAATAGGCCTTATTAAAGGCTTTGCTCATTTTAACACCTGGTATTATTGTTGGGCGTGGTGGTCTGTCATTGTATTTGTTCAGTCGTGGACAAAGTTAAAAAAAGATTATTCTCTACTTTACAATAAATTTTATGACTTCCTTTTTTTATCATTTCTTTCCGTACCTTTCTGGCTTTTTTTCGAACTAATAAATATAAAATTGCGTAATTGGTATTATGTGAATTTACCTTCTAATTTATCTGTCAGATGGCTTGGGTATTTTATAGCTTACGCTACGGTTCTTCCTGCAATTTTCACGGTAAAAGGATTACTGGACTGTTATAATCGTTCTTGGAAATTACCTCATTTATTTAGGGATTTTTTACTAACTCTTTCTCACTGTCCTCGGCCATTTTTAATGGTAGGAGGTTTATTTTTGTTTGTTCTTACTATAACTTTTCCCAGGTTCTGTTTTCCTCTTGCCTGGATATTTCTCATATTTCTTCTGGATCCCATAAATGAACATTTAAACCTTCCATCTTTTTTACGTCAATGGGGCAATGAGTCCTTTAGTGACACGGAAAAATACTTACTGTCCGGATTGATTTGTGGTGTTCTATGGGAGTCTCTCAACTTCTGGGCTGGTTCAAAGTGGCGTTATTCCCTGCCTTTTTTCAATCATCCCAAAATATTTGAGATGCCAGTTCTGGGATATCTGGGATTTCTTCCCTTCGCTATTGAGTGTGCAGTCTTTTCTTATCTGATATTTTTGCTAAAGCCGCGAATTTTAAAGACGAGATTTCTTGTAGTTATCGCGGTGTATATTTTACTTTCCTTTGTGTGTATAGACATATTCACAGTGCATTCATTCAAATAGGATTCCATGAAGGTTTATCTTGTAAGTCTAGGATGTGCTAAGAACCTTGTAGATAGTGAGTTTATGCTTGGTCTGCTCTTATCTGAAGGTTTTAATTATACTTCTGTACCCGATGAGGCTGATATTATAGTTGTTAACACCTGTGGTTTTTTGGAAAGTGCTGTTGAAGAGGCGATAGAAACCATCCTGGAGCATGCAACCTTCAAGGAAAAGGGAAGTTGTAAAAAGCTGATTGTAAGTGGTTGTATGGTCCAACGCTATGGCAAAAAACTTGTAAAATTGCTGCCAGAAGTTGATTTTTTCCTAGGGACTTCTCACTATAAAGATATTATTTCTGCTGCTGTCGGAAAGTTACCTCAAAGAATTTTAATATCTTCTCCGGTCTCCTATTCTCATTTTCAACCTCGTTTCAGAAAGTTATCTACACCACCCTCCTTTGCTTATCTAAAGATTTCTGAGGGGTGTTCCAATAGATGCACCTTTTGCTATATTCCAAAGCTTCGTGGTCCTTTTAGGAGTCGTCCCCCTGATGATATTATTGAAGAAGCCAAATATCTAGATCGCCAAGGAATTACTGAATTGGTATTGATAGCCCAGGATGTTGCGTCTTACGGTATGGATTTTGGGAATGGAAATGCGCTTATTGAGTTACTTTTCAGATTGGAAAAATCAACTAATTCCGTTCGCTGGATAAGGCTCCTATATATGCATCCTGACAATATCAGAGACGAACTAATAAAACTTGTACGGGATTCAGACAAAGTTCTTCCTTATATTGATGTTCCTCTTCAGCATTGTTCTTATAACATACTGAAAGCCATGGGGCGCAAGGGACTTGGCTTATTCCCGGAAAGGGTTATTGACAAAATTAGAACTATTTATCCGGAAATGGTAATAAGAACTTCTTTTATTGTAGGCTTTCCGGGTGAAACTCGGAAGGATTTTGATGATTTAATAAAGTTTGTTGAGGACACTGGGTTTGACCACGTTGGGGTTTTTGCATACTCTCCTGAAGTGGGAACAAAGGCCGCTTCTTTGCCGGATCAGGTGTCTGAGCCGGAGAGAGAAAAAAGAAGAGCTGAACTCTATAATATTCAAAGGCGCATATCCCGGTCAAAGATCAGAAAGTATATCGGGAAGGTGGTGGATGCCATAGTGGACGGCATTCATCCGGAGTGTGAATATTTATTGACGGGTCGACTTATTTCACAGGCTCCAGAGGTTGATGGTAAGGTTATCTTTGTTGATGGTTCGGCGAAGCCGGGTGAAATCGTGACTGTTCAGATTACTGATGTTCATGATTATGATGTTTTGGGGCGAATGATCATGAAGGAGAAGGAGTTCTGAATGAGTGAGAAAAATCACAGTGCTACTGTGCTAGTTGTTGATGATGATCCGGGTGTGAGAACAATGTTGTGTGAATTCCTTGGGGCTAGAGGATTCCGGTGTTTGGTGGCGGATAGTGTGGACAACGCTGTGAACATTGTAGAGAATGAAGCAGTAGATGTAATTTTGGTAGATGTAAACCTGGAGGGAAAATCTGGTTT
>JALXAE010000254.1 GCA_026992355.1 Syntrophobacterales bacterium
TGAAAAATATGAACGAAAAAGCTTGCCAGGTTTCCGGGAAGCTATAGCAAAACTGAGGAAAGCCTCTTCCTCTACGGACACACTTGACTAAACACTATGTCCGAATCAATTGCGGATATTAGTATGTTTGTATCAATCAGCAGATAATTATTCATATGCTATTTTCCTAACATTTATATTGTCATATTGTCCCTTTAGATGGAGAGTTTTGATCTGTCTCCCTTCCTCACTTTTTATAGAGTCAAGATATTCTTGTAAACGATAGAGCAGCTCTTCCGGCATATTATCTATTTCTTTTTTTATTTTTTCCCTAAGTTCCACTCTGTTTTCTCCCCTATACGAAACAAGTAAAATCCTTCGACAATTTACTCCGTTAAACGAAACCTGAAACAAAGCTCTACATACAACACAATTTACATAAACTACGAAAGCTACCATACAAATCTGAGTCTTCAATTCCAAGATCACTCGCGTTGCACGGATAATCAAGTTACTGTGTACATAAGAGAAATAACCGTTTTTATCCTGCCAACGGGTAAATTTACGAAAACTAAAGAAATTCGATGCTAAAAACATAGGGCAAGGAGCAAGAAGAGACAAAAATATTGGGCCAAAGGCAAAAAACGAAAGAAAAAGTCGCTCATTCTTAACTCTAGGCTCGTGGGATTCAGGAAAGAAAAGGAGCAAAACAAGAAACAAAAAAATGGCGGAGAGAGTGGGATTCGAACCCACGGTGCGTGTTTCCACGCACACTCGCTTAGCAGGCGAGCGCCTTCGACCAACTCGGCCATCTCTCCGCTGCATCCATCTGGCGGAGGGAGTAGGATTCGAACCTACGGTCCCGCGGTAGCGGGACAGCGGTTTTCAAGACCGCCGCCTTAAACCACTCGGCCATCCCTCCACCATAACTACCAAAAGTTAAATAACATTCGCCATTAAGAAATGTCAAGTTTTCCTTTTATTTACGTCTGCGTGGTGGTGGAAGTTCAACCTTAAAAAGCAACACAAGCACCCCAACAATGAGTCCTACCATACCGATAAAACTCATTCCACGAGGATCATAAAGGTAACCATAAAATCCACCGTATGCAAAATCATCAGGAGTATTTGCCATTTTAAAGTTTTCTTCGGCTAGTTTTACTTTACCGGATTTTAACAAAATAAAACCGGCAATTTTATGTGCCTGGTCTGTAATTTCATCTTCAATACCCTGACGAATAATATCCCGTACATCCTGCCAGGCCCCCTTAAAATCCTCGACTAAATATCTTGTTTTAGCGCGCTCCAACAATGCTGTTCTATCTTGAGGGTCAATGGCAAGAACCTTAGAAAAGCTCCCTTCTGCTTCCGGGTATTTTTTTTGAGCAAGATAAATTTTCCCAAGCAGAAAATAATCGTCTTTGGAAGCTTTACCAGCTCTCACACAATAGTTTAAATCTTCTTCAGCCTGCCTGTATTTTCCCTGATAATACAATATTGTGGCTCTGGCTTTACGGGCATCCGTAAACTGGGCATCCATTTCTATGGCTTTGTCGTACAAAGCTACTTTTTTGAACATAAAAGTCGCATTTTGGGCTTCCAAGTAAAATTTGTAAGCATTTGCTGAAGCAACAGAACGCGGCACATGAAAAAGCAACATCGCCGTACATAGAACCACTCCAGCTTTCACTCCCCATTTCAACATCTTTCCTTTGTACCTCCTTGCACATTAGACTTCCAAAAACGCCGACACCTTTTGCCATACTTTCATGTGCCGCACAAGAACAAATTAAATAAACATATTAATCTTACAGTCTTTTGCATATTTCAGATACTCTTCCGCTGTTTCTATGGTAACTCCATCTATAAAATCATCGATTGTTAATTCCATCATGTCCACAGTCATCTTACAGGCAACAAATTTTACCCCCTCAAGCTGAGCCATCTCGATCAACTCTGAAACGGCAGGAATATTAGCAGCCTCTATCTTCTTCTGCATCATCTTGGTTGCCATAATGGACATGCCAGGAATGGCTCCCAATGTTCCCGGAGGGTAAAATTTACATTTGTCCGCACCACCCTTTCTAATTACGTTGATTCCCATGAAGGTGTAAAAAATAGTTGCTTCCATCCCAAGCCTTACTGCGTTAATAGCCAAGATGAGAGGTGGGTAAGCCCCATCAAGGGTATCGCGACCACAAATAAATGTGCATTTCACCTTTTCGTCATTAACCATGTTTTCACTCATTTCTTATTCCTCCTTATTGTTATCCTTTAAGCACTGTTTATCCAGTGCTGCTTGATCTCGAACGCATTGTATGATTCTGCTAACATGATGATTAGCTATTCCGTAAAACATTTGTTGCCCGGAACGTCTGGCGCTTACGATCCCATGAGCTTTCAGAATTGCCAGTTGTTGAGATACATAAGGTTGAGGCAAATCTAGCTCCTGGCACAGCTCACTTACGCTCTTTTCCTGCTCCACTAAAATATCAACTATTTTTAATCTGGCAGGATGGGCTATCGCTTTAATTGCCTCGGCCACAGCTTTTAATTTGTTCTCATCAAAACTTGTCGGCACCCACAAGCTCCTCATACATTCGTTTCTTAATATATTCGATTATTCATATATTCATTTAAGACTATCAAGTCAAGCGAAAAATTTCCGAAATGGCAAAACCTATTTAAAAAACCCCACCCTGTTTCATAGTTACAAACAAAACAAAATTTTTTGTTTTCCAGAAACCATCCCCTTGACAGGCTAAAAAGTGTAATTATTTTTTAAGCGGAAATTGTGGTAAATACCTGAAATTAAAGAATAAAAGGAGGTGAGACTATGTTGAGCCTGGTACCAAGAAGAAGTAGGTTGTTTGATGTACCCAGCACGTTCGATTGGATTGACAGATGGTTTGAAGATTTTGGATTACCTACTGTAGAGAGAATGTTCGAACAGGATAAAGTATGGGTACCAGCTTTCGACATATCCGAAACGGACGACCACATAGTTGTAAAGGCAGATTTGCCCGGCATTGATGCGAAAGAACTGGATATATCTATCACGGGCAATGTTCTCACTGTAAAAGGTGAGAAGAAGAGAGAAGCAGAGGAAAAGGGAGAATCTTACCATAGAGTTGAAAGATGGTTTGGGAGCTTTACGAGGTCTATAGCACTTCCAGTAGATGTTGACGCCGAAGGAATAGAAGCCGTTTACAAAGATGGTGTATTGAAAATAACGATACCGAAAACCGAAAAATCCAGACGGAAAAAAATAGAAGTTAAAAGTGAATAAAAGCAAGAAATAAGGCCGCGTAGGCGGTTTGCGGCAAGCGGGGGAAAGGCCCCCGCTTTTTTATTGCCTTTTTTTTACCATCACGTAAGATTTTTCCTGGAGCGTGAAAGTCACATGATTACATATCCTCAAATAAACCCTAATATATTCCAAGTTGGTCCTTTAAAAGTGCGATGGTATGGTGTCATGTACCTCCTGGGCTTCCTTGCTGCCTATTTCCTAATACCAAAACAGGCTCGTAGCAGGCAAATTGGCCTAACAGGTGAAGTATTACAGGACCTCATTTTCTGGCTGGCAATTGGCTTAATTGTTGGAGCACGCCTGGGATATATAGTATTTTATCAGTATCCATTTTTTCATTTTTATATGAAGCATCCGTTGGAAATTGTTGCTTTATGGAAGGGTGGAATGTCCTTTCATGGTGGGCTTCTAGGTAGCATAGTAGCAGGCTATCTATTTTCCAAAAAACGCAGCTTACCATTTTGGGGCGTTGCCGATTGTGTTGTTGTCACCGCACCCATAGGATTAGGCTTAGGAAGAGTCGGAAACTTCATAAATGGTGAACTGTTTGGCAGGATTACAAATGTTCCTTGGGCTATGATATTTCCTAATGGAGGACCATTTCCCCGACACCCTTCACAAATTTACGAAGCGCTTGGAGAAGGATTGCTTTTGTTCATCACATTGTGGACATTACAAAAAAGGGATCTTCCTGATGGTAGTTTGTGTGCCTTTTTCCTGATTTTTTATGGAGTTATCAGATTTTTCCTAGAATTTTTCCGGGAGCCTGATCCCCAGATAGGCTTTATTTTTGGTATTTTCACAATGGGCCAAATTTTGTGTACAACAATGATAATTCTGGGCTTTATCCTTCTCTTTTATGTAAAAAAGCGAAACCAAATTGTTAGGAAAGACATTATATGACACCTCGTACCATACCATCCGTCCTT
Source organism: Syntrophobacterales bacterium (assembly GCA_026992355.1). Classification (GTDB taxonomy): domain Bacteria; phylum Desulfobacterota; class Syntrophobacteria; order Syntrophobacterales; family Thermodesulforhabdaceae; genus JALXAE01. Next base: position 4,219 of record JALXAE010000254.1, read on the forward strand.
AATTGGAAAGCAACGTATGAATCAAAAAAAGCCACAGCCGAAGATGCCCTTGGAAAGGTTCGAAGGGGGCAACGAATCTTTGTGGGCTCAGGATGTGGAGAACCCCAGTTCCTTGTTGAAAAGCTGGTGGAGCAAATGCCCTTCCTGGCAGACATTGAAATACTTCACATATTGAGCCTTGGAAAAACCAAATATACTGATGCATGTTTTGAAGAAAAATGCAGATTAAAAACCTTTTTTGTAGCTACATCAACACGGGAAGCTGTTGCTGAAGGGCGTGCTGACTACACCCCCATAAATCTTTCAGACGTCCCCCAACTATTCCGTCAGGGTATCCTCCCATTAGATGTTGCTCTAATTCAGGTATCACCTCCAGATGAACACGGTTTTTGTAGCTATGGGGTCTCTGTTGATATTGTAAAGGCGGCTGCTGAAAACTCACCGTATGTTATTGCTCAGATCAATTCATTTATGCCCAGGACATTGGGCGATTCTTTTATTCACGTGAGCCAGATTGACGTTTTGGTAGAACACAATGAGCCCCTGCTTGAAATGGAGCGACCTAATATAAGCGACAAGGCAAAGTCCATTGGGAATTATGTAGCTGTATTGGTTGAAAACGGTTCTACAATTAGAGCAGGAATTGGAAGTTTGTCTTCTGCGTGTTTGTATGCGTTGGATGGTAAAAAAGAGCTGGGCATTCACACTGATATTTTGACAGATCCTTACCTCTACTTAATAGAAAAAGGAGTAATCACAAACGAAAATAAAAGTCTTCACAGAGGTAAAATTATAGCGAGCTTTTGCATTGGAACTTCAAAGTTGTTTTCTTTTGTAAACAATAATCCCCTGGTGGAATTTCATCCAGTTGATTATACCAATGATTATAGAATAATCGCTCAAAACATCAAAATGACCACTATTCATTCCGCTTTGGAAGTGGACTTAACCGGGCAGGTGTGTGTGGATTCGCTCGGTTATCAGATATACAGTGGTGTGGGCGGAGCCATAGATTTCGTCAGAGGAGCAAGACACTCAATAGGCGGAAAAGCCATATTTGTCTTAACATCCACCCTCACCGATGGAAACAAATCCCGAATTGTACCTCAACTCACCGAGGGTGGCGGGGTCGTAACCACGAGAGCTGGAGTTGAGTACATTGTTACGGAATACGGAGTAGCTCATTTAGCTGGTAAAAGCCTGAGAGAAAGAGTGCTGGAGCTTGTTAACGTAGCCCACCCTAATTTTAGAGAAGAATTAATGAGATCAGCGTATAAATTGAGATATATCTGGAGAGAAATCTACCCTGCTGCATTTGAACTCTACCCAGAAAAACTGGAAGTTAAGCAGGTTTTTGAGGACGACCTGGAACTAACATTCAGACCGGTAAAACCGTCTGATGAAACCATTGTAAGAAACTTCCTCGCTTCACTTCCAAGAAAAGAACCTTACGTAAGGTTCCTTTCGCTAATGAAGGTTTATCCAAAATATAATGTTCAGGAAATTCTAAATATCGACTACAGAACCAAAATGGTAATTTTAGGCCTAGATGGCACAAAAGGGTATGAACGCGTTGCGGCTATGGGGGGATATGTTCTGGATGAAGAATCGATGATAGCTGAAGTAGACTTTGCCGTTCATCCAGATTATGGGCGCAAAGGAGTTGCAAGTTTTCTGGTTCAAAGATTAACAGAAATAGCCAGAGATTCAGGAATAAGGCTGTTCGTTGCTTATGTTAATGTTGGTCAGGAAGGCGTATTTGGGGTTTTTGAAGGCCTCGGATACTTTCTTGACATTACCAGAGAAGAGAACGTTTATGAAATCAAACTTCATCTGGACAAACCAGTGGACATTTGCATTGTTCAGCACGACAATGACAAATAAAGCAAAAATATCGAAAAACTTTAATTGAGGCCTAAATACGCGACAACTACAAAAGTATTTTTTTGATCGCAAACTGTCTAAGAAAATGACGTAACTTCAAGATTTTATAGTTTACCAATATGAGAAGATAGATGAAGGTAACTAAGACTTAGTGTATTTCAGACATAACGATAAATTATAATGGGATGTTTCAATTTATAAATTTACTCAGGAAGTCTGATTTGGATAAGCCAGCTAAAGTTCGTTTCCGAAAGCTTTGTATCCACATAATTGATTTTGATATTCTTATTATTCATTGATGTTGTCTTCTGGTTCAGAACAAAAGTGATTATAAGCACTTACGGGTTTTTAGAAGATAATGCTTCTCTCACAGCACTTCTAGGCCTGGAGCAGATACCACTGGCAAAAACACTTACTAAAGATTGAATATTATTAGAAAGAATAAACGACTCGCAGAGATTATAAGAAGATGTTCGGTTAATTCCAAAAGAAACAGGGAAGAAACAAATTTTTCTTTTTATCTTTTTTATCTCTGTGTATTCTTTTTTTACATTTCTGATACGGAGACTAATCCAAGTACATTTTGAAGGATGGTAAATATCTAGTGCTGTGGGGTAAAAAACCAATGGACATAATTGAAAATAGATTACAAAAAGGGTTTATGATGCGGGCACTTATCTGCCTATTGCTGGCACTTGTGTTGATGTCCAACTCCGCCAAGGCAGGTAACGTCAAGGCTTTCCGCTGGGTGGACGATGAGGATTACCCACCACTAATTTACTGTGGAATAGATGGAAAACCTACGGGCATCTTTTACGAGATAATGACAGAAGCATTTCGTCGCCTCGATATCCCTCTCAATGTGGAACTCTACCCTTGGGTTCGAGCGCAAAAAATCATAGCTGACGGCAAAGCAGACGGCACGGTTACTATCCTCACTGAGGCGAGAAAACCATTTTTTTTCGGTTCCGATCCTATTCTTCTTGTGGCTGAACACATATTTGTCAACAGAAATAATCCGCGCATAAAGGAAATAATGTCCATACAATCACTAAAAGCACTTCGACCATTTAAGATCGTTGAAACAATCGGTTCCGGATGGACAAAGGAAAACTTAAAAGGTTTTAACGTAATATGGGTGCCGAATATGGATAGTGCCTTCAACATGCTTATTAAGGGACGCGCAGATATTTTTATTGCAAATGGTTACATTGGCGCGGCTTTTATTAAAAAGAAAATAAAAGAAGGAAACTCCCTTTCAGAAGGTTACAAGAGCATAATAACCAATCCTTACCCTTTGAAAACAATTGCTTTTCGTCTTCTTATCCGAAAAGACTCATCATTTTCAGATATACTAGATGAGTTCAACAAGGTTATTCATAAAATGAAGGAAGATGGCACCATCCAGCATATTCTCGAAGGAACGAACTTGCCACAACGTAGCGATAGTCGTAATCAAAAATGAAAACAGCAGTAAAGCCAGAATGGTTGAAAAGTAAAATCGGGAGGCGTTTTGCGCTCTATGTAGCGTTTATAGGGGCAATAATGGCCTTGGTGCTTGCCTTTATCATATCTTATCACCAGTACCAGACCAGGGTTTCTTTTCTCAAAAGCGAACTTGATAACATTGTAGCAAGCAGTAAATCTTTCATAGAGGAGAGCTTATGGATACTGGACACTCGCCTATTGAAGCTGGCAATGGAGGGGTTCCTGGTCAATGGCAACATTGTATTCGCTCAAATTACCGATGAGAACGGCAAGGCGATCGTTAGCTATGGAACGCTAGACATTAACAATGACATAATAAAAACAATTCCTCTGTATCACCAGGTAGAAGGAAAAAATATCTTTCTCGGCAAACTTACGATTGCGGCATCAAAACGCTCGGCTGTCATGGAGGCTAAATCCTCTATTATGATCATCCTTTTCCAAAGCCTGTTATTGATGTCTATTATTTCTCTCGGCATCATCTACATATTTTGGTATCTAGTTTCCAGACATTTAATCACGATTCAGCAGTACACCAGACACATTACATTTGAAGGGCAGCAGGAACCTTTAACATTGGATCGTCCCATTAACAAGCACACAAAAGATGATGAGCTCGCCAGTACTGTCGAAGCTATTAATTTCATGTACAGCAAAGCAATCGAAGCATACCGGAAATTGGAGCACGAGGCATCGGAAAAAATTAAACTTGAGCAACAACTCCAACATGTCCAAAAAATGGAATCCATTGGTCGACTCGCTGCTGGTATTGCCCATGATTTCAACAATGTTTTGAGTGTAATTATAGGCTACTCTGACCTGTTACTCGCTACTATTCCCCCCAATGATCCAATACATGACAAAATAAAGCGCATTCGCGAGTCTGGGGACAAGGCTGCTACCCTCACACGACAATTGCTGGCTTTCAGCCGCAAGCAGGTTTTGGAAAAGAAGGTCATATCTATAAATACAATCATACGAAATTTCCTAAAAATTTTGGGCAAAGTGGCAGGTGAAAACATAGTCATTACAACCTATTTATCAGAGGAAAATTGCACTGTTGAGGCTGATCCCAGTCAAATCGAACAGGTTATTATGAACCTGATAGTTAACGCCAGAGACGCCATGCCAAACGGCGGCGAAATAATAATTGAAACCGCAGAGGTTCAGCTTGACCAGCATTATGTGAACAAACGTCACGAGGTCAAACCAGGGCGATATGTATTAATGGCTATCAGCGATACCGGAGAGGGCATGGATGAAGATGTTCTATCAAAAATATTTGACCCTTTTTTTACAACCAAGGAGCAGGGAAAAGGAACCGGTCTCGGCCTGGCAACCGTGTACGGTATCGTTAAACAACACGGTGGCTATATTTATGCATATAGTGAAAAAGGCCAGGGAACAACATTTAAAATATATTTACCGGCCAGCAAGAAAGCTCCAGAAGAAACAGAAAGTAAGTCTACAACAAAAGCATTGCTCCAGGGAAACGAAACAATACTGGTTGTTGATGATAATGCATCTATTCGCCAACTCATTGTAGAAACATTAAAACCGTTAGGGTACAATTGCTTACAGGCCGCCTCTGGCAAAGAGGCAATTAATATACTCCGTAAATACAGCGGTGAAATCCACCTTTTACTCACGGATGTTGTTATGCCAGGCATGAGTGGTAAAGAACTTGCGGAAATAATCAAGAAAGAAAAGCCGGAAATGAAGGTAATCTTCATGTCTGGTTACATGGAAAATATTATTGCCCATCATGGCATACTTGAGCAGAGAATTAATTACATTTCTAAACCAATTACTCCTGTTACGTTAACTCAAAAAATCAGGAGTGTGCTGGATAACAACTGAACATAGTGTTCAGGCAAACGCATCCGAAATGGAAGAGTCTTTCCTTAGTTTTCGGTAATGGATTCCCGGAAGTTTGTAAACCTTTTCGTTCATATCTTTGCAATAAAACCAGATAAACCACTTTGTAGGCGGCTTCCGACCATGAAAAAATCTCCAAAACCTTGGCCCTTCTTTTGATGTCTTTCATAAGCCTTTCCAGTTGATTGGTAGTGCACATGATATCCTGTACCCTAGGGGTGCGGAATATCATGAAACTCCTTAGGAAATGTCCATTTGTGGCGGCAAGCTCGAGCAAAAATAAGTGGAAAAGCTCTTACGCGGAGGAAAACATACAGTTACTATCCAAGTTCAAGCTGAAGTTTCTTTGCATTGTGTAGAAAGACCTTATGCGTAAGATACAGTCAGATATTTTGAACGAATTCGAAGTAAGTTAAGACCATTAGAAATTTTTAGTTTTCGCACTGTATGGCAATTTTTTGAAGTAAGTAATAAAAGCTCGACAAATCATTGAAGCAGACGTGAAAAACGCTGACGCGTTTTCAGCCGTCCAATTCAGACCTCAACCGGACACAGTCGGTTAAACACTATGCACAGAAGTATTAAGAAATATTCGAGAAGCAATTGAAGTTTATGCTGAAAGCTTGAAGGCACATGATGAGCCTATTCCGCCATCCATAGATGAAGAAATTGTAGAGGTAGCAGCGTGAGTGTGCTTCCACGAACAATTGGGACGAGAGGTGGTAGCAGTTTTGTTAAAAATAGGCTATGAAAAAGATAGACAAGATGAGGTCATATAGTCTTATTACAACAGAAAGCTTGATTCATTGGAAGAAAAGCGAAATGAAAGGGGGTAAACTATGATCAATTTTAGATCTGGGGCAGTAGTATTAACATTAATATTAGCATTAATATTAGCATTAATATTAGCATTGACAGGGGGAATTACTATGGCAAATGCGCAAGACAAGCCACCTTTGCTCGGTACACCATCTGATTCTAGACATGAGCAAACACCGTCTTCTTCTACGGGGAATGTACCCATACCACCATCGCCAGGTGCGGGAATGGCACCAACACTTCCGGGACAAATTTCACCATTAACGCCAGGTCGCCCATCGTCCGGTATCCAACAAAATTCATCAAAAAACGCTGTGACCGCTGTTGCCACGGCTAGAAAAGCAAAAGCGTATTTAACACCAGGAAACGTTTGGATCAAAACCGGTCCCCGTGGTGAAACAGAAGTCAAAGCAGCTATTACTTACAATGGAACGGCTGTAGCCGTTCTCCACTTTAATCCACAAGATGGGTCTTTGTTACCTCTTGGTATGCATCCTGTGATCTTTGGTATAAATCCACCGCTTGAAACCATTAAACGCACCTTGCCTCCCATTGTAGGTGGCCTTGAGGTATTGAATGGCGCTGAATACAGACAACCTGAAAACGCATGGATTATTCCACTTGCCTACGAGGGGATGATTGTTGCACATTTAAAAGTATATGCGGATGGAATTCATATTGTACCCGATTATCCTGTAAACCAAGAAATGCAATCATACGGCAGATAAGTAGATCAAAATGTATAACCCACATTCGCAAAGTGATAAGAGTAATTTCTTAAGTGTATAATAGTAAACTGACCAAAGGAATGACGTGATCTCAAGTGTTACAGCTTGCTGACATAAGAGTAAATCTTTTTACTAATTACTAAAATAATGAGGATAGATGAAAATCACTAGGACAGAGCTTGTTTCAGATCGGAACTGTAAATTAAGGTGGGTTCTTCATGTGCTGGCTTTTAAAAACAACGGTTTTTTCACAACATTTACGGGTTTAGAACGGCTACCGACGAAAAGGAAACCAGGAACTAAGCTTATAGAACAAGGCGTAAGACCAAAGGCTAAAAATTAAGGGTCAATGATTTTATTCTTTTTTTATATTGTTTTTGGCACTATGTTTTTGACTTCTTGCTAAGTAACAATACGTAGCTCGATATTTCGAGATGAATAATAAAAACCCAAATTTTCGAACTGAAAATGCCAAAATGAACAGATATTACAATAAATTTCACGGATTCAGGTTGAAACACAACGAATTAATAATCGAATTCCTACAGCGAGAATGGTTTTTGATACTTTCTATTGTTGGTTACTTTTTCACATCACTTTACCTAAAGCACTTTTCTATGCCTTCGGAACAGGAAGCAGAAGTTATTTTAGTTCTGTACGCTGTTTTTGTTGTCATTGAAGGTCTTCGCTTATCAAATACTATATCAAAAATGAGTACATACATAGAAAGAGGTAAGTTTATACCTGTAAAACTTATCCTGGGCACTTTCATACTTTCAATGTTTGTGACAAATGACATTGCTCTGATTCTTATAGTGCCTTTCACCCTGGCACTTAACCATAAGAATGCTGACCTGCTAATAATATTTGAAGCACTTGCAGCAAATGCAGGTTCTGCATTAACTCCCTTTGGCAATCCCCAGAATCTGTATATCTATTGGTTTTACAATTTGAAACCTGCAGAATTCGTCTTGACTATTTTGCCTTTTTCTCTGGCTTTTCTGTTAATATTAACCGCCCTGTCCTTTTTTATTTGCTTAAAAAACAATGAACCTAAATGTGATCTTCCCAATAAGAACGAGACAAGATACGAAGTGAAAGCCGTTTCTTATGTGTATACTGGAATGTTTATTGCGGTAATTTTGGTTGTTCTTCATGTTGTACCCTCTTTCATTGCCATAATAATTATTGCCCTCTGTTCACTAATAGATACAAAAACCCTCAGGGTCGATTATTCCTTGCTTATCAGCTTACTTTTTCTATGTGCCACAACAGATAATATGAAAATAATATTGGGTGCTCGAATACAGCATCATGGACACGTTTTCGTAATCTCAGCCTTGACAAGTCAGTTCCTAAGTAATGTTCCTGCAGCGATGTTGTTAGCTAAATTTACAACAAACTGGAAAGCTTTACTCTGGGGTACAAACACAGGTGGATTCGGAAACATGGCAGGTTCATTAGCAAATTTAATAGTTTACAGATTTTATATAACCCAAAACAACGAAAAAGCTAATATCCCTTTGTTTACAGCAAAATTTCTCGCAATAGGATACCTGGCTTTCTTTATTGCAATGGGTCTGTTTTTCACCTTTCAAAATTCGAGCATTTAAATTGCGTTGTTAAACAACCACACTTATCGCTCTTCAATTTTAGTGAAAAATCTCATACTCTATGCGTGAAGATCTCATGCAGTGGTATTTCTACGGAGGAATCAACGACATGAAACAAGTTATTTTGGGAACTGCAGGACACATTGACCACGGCAAGACCTCTCTCATTAAAGCCCTCACTGGAATTGATACTGAC
>JALXAE010000255.1 GCA_026992355.1 Syntrophobacterales bacterium
ACGCTTCCAAAATTTCTCCTCCATTCTTTTAGAAAGCCGTTTTCTAGTTTACTTGCTTTAAGCAAACTCTTTCGATACCTCTCAAGGCTATCCTTAAGACAATGTCCTCGGGTAAATACGTTTGAGCCTCTTCTTTCACATTTTCTTTGGGTGACGTTCAGCTGGATCTCATCCAGAAATAGGTAGTTACCCATAGGTCTCACTACTATCAGGAAACGAAAGGCATTACTGCCTGATTCTACAAAAATCCAGTGGCTTCTTCGGTCTTCCATTAGGTCGCTATTTATTGTTTTTCCTCCTACATGAAAAAACTTCTCAGAACCGGTTTCAGCATAAACATCTATTCTTGCTGGTGGATTAACGTCCGCATACAGGGCCTTAGCGGTGTGAAAGGAGAATGAAAACTCGGAGGTATCAGAATATTTAGTATTCTGAACCTCAACATATATTTCTACTGGACCACTTTGTTCCCAACCTACGCAGCCCCCTTTTACCCATATCGGGAAAGGGAGAATTACCCCATCAGTTAGCTGCTCCAAATCATTCCTATCCGTGCAAAGTCTATAATTGGGCAATGGATCAACACTCAAAACTTTAAGCTTGGCGTCTTTTCCATAAGTGGTCCTAGCTAGCGTCAAGCAAACAAGGAAAAAGAACAGACTGGCTAGATTAGCAACACGTTTCGTTGCCAATTTCCATCTCATTTTATTCTTATCCAAAGCATTCAATTAAGAAGATCCCCTAAGAAGCTTTTGATAAAACTCTTCTGCAGCTATCATTGAAAACATATTTTTGTACTTCTCATAGTTATTGTTAGAAATCCTTGCCCATAGAGTCTCATCCTCAAGTAGCCGCAAAATAGCCTGAGCCAACTCGTTAGGGTTTTTATGCGTAACAATTAAGCCGTTTCTTTCGTTTTCTATTATATCAGGAATGGCTCCTGTGGGGGTTGCTATAATCGGCAACCCGGCCCGCATAGCCTCAAGTATTACATAGGGAAATGCCTCCTTATAAGAAGGTAGAATTAATACATACCCTCTGGAATATATGTCGAAGATCCTTTCTCTAGGTACAGATCCAATTATGTCAACACTATCAAGCCCTAAATTCTTTGCAAGAATTTTTAAGCGGGTACTATCGGGACCCTCTCCAACAAAAATCATACGCGCGTTTTCAAGCTTACCTGTATTGGCTAGGCCTAATAATGCGTGAATAATGTCGAATATTCCTTTTTCTTTGACTAACCGACCGACAAAAAGTAATTTTTTTTCCGCCGACTCTCTTCTAGGGATGGTATTATCAAACTGAAGATAATTTCTAAAAAGAGAGCACTTTATGTCTGGAAACAGGTTTTGAAAAGCTCTCACCTCACTCTTATTTAGAAAATAGAATTCCTTGGCACCTTTCAATATTCTTTTTGTTATCTTCCTAATCGTAACATTCCTCAGAAATCGTAAGTTTTTCAACCGGCCACCATGAAAAAAAACATAAACGTCAGTTTCACCGCAACATCTCAGACTTGTAAGGATGATTAGTAGTTTGATAAAAGCTGTAGGATAGATTGATGAGTTAATAATTACTTTAGCTCCTATTGGTACCTTATTACCAATGGAGAGACTGTTAAATAAAACGACAAAAATCTCGCAGATTGAAGTTTTCTGGATTGAACCCAGATCATGTATTATGGCGTCCTTGAAAATGTTCAAAGAAGTTATAACCCGCATGTGGGTTACTAGGCCACCAATCAGGCCTTTTGTCGGGTTTGGTCCTATTAGTACGATTCTTGGTTTCATCAAAGTTGGCATTTCACAAAGATCATCAGATTAACTCTTGCAAATCTTTACTCTGTCTAAGCCTTGAAACAATGTTTTATCTATGGAAAACCGCCTTTTGAAAATGGAGATACTCTACATGATAAATCCTATAATCGCGTTTTGATTTTACGAGCAGGGACTCCTGCAACGACCGTATATGCCTCTACATGGTGGGTAACTACTGCGCCAGCAGCAATGACAGCCCCTTCTCCTATATTAATCCCTGCCATAATAGATGCGTTACCGCCAACCCACACGTCTGATCCAATTACCACTTTCCCATACTTCGCTCCTTGTTTGACAATCGGTACTTTCTTATTCTCAAATCTATGATTTAAGGTAGATATCATCACACCTGGACCAACTCTGACATTGTCGCCAAATTCAATTCCCCCAACAGCATTAATTGAGGAAAAGCGTCCTAATGATATATTTTTGCCTATTTTCATCTTCCATGGCCTAAAAATGTGGCAGTTTCTCCGAATATACGGAACATGACCCCCTTTAGCGAGGAACCCCACAAATAATCCTCTAACCATACACCCAAAACCTGTAGGTACTAATGACAGCATTGTCTCCAAGATATCCCATATCTCATCAGCAACCAAATACAAATATCCTGCTATTCTACTTTTAAATGAAATCCGAGAACTCATAACAGATTTATCCTATGTTATCTTAATTCGTTTACATCAAAGTTCTTCCCAAGAAAAAATTTAGGTCCATCTCTTTCCTCGAAGCGCAATTCTGTCAGGGAAATTACCTCTTCTTGAGACATGTTTGCAAAATATAGTCAGTCTTAGTAACCAAATTGTCCCAGGAAAAAACATCCTTTACAAATCTAGGACCATCTTTTCCAAATTCTCTCTCTCCTTTTTCTAGCGCGACTATGACGCTAATGATCGCTTTCGCTAAGTCTTCACCACTATCAGGAGTGAAGAAAAACACATCTGCGCACTCACCAAAAACTTGAAGTGATGAGAGTCTTGATGTAATCACGGGTTTACCAGCTGCTAGGTATGTAATAATCTTACTCGGTGATCCCATAGGAGTGTCTTCGAAGCTTCCATAATAGGGAGCAACAGTGATATCACACCTCTCCAAGAAGGCTGAGATCTGTCCTCTTGACAGGTAGCCCAATAGTTTTACCTTCTTTTCAATTCCCAGCTCCCTAATGAGTTTTCTAATATTAGGCTCTTCTGGGCCACTCCCAGCCAATTCAAGTTGTACATTATCATATGATCTAGCAACTATCTGAATCGACCTTAACAAAGTTGACACCCCTTGCCTTTGATGCAATTGGCCAAGGTAGCCTATTATCCAGCAATTTGCTTTATCTCTCTCCTTTTGACGGCCAAAATACTCACCATTGTCTACTCTCACATCATAGCCCATTGGGATAACAGCGATTTTTTCTCTTGGTATGCCGGCCCTATTCGACAAATGCTTCTTTATCTCATAACTTGTCGTAATAATTCTTCGCGACTTTCTTAAAATCCAGTTTTCAATGGCCAGAGCAACAGGAAGGAGCTTTCTGAATGACACACTAAACTCGGTAACAGCATTAATTTCACAGCACACTGGTATATTCTTTAATATTCCGAATATAACAGGTGCAATTAATAAGGGGCTAAATCTAACATATATTATGTCCGCAGGCCATTTTTTTCTGACGAGAAGATTTCCTAGTTTCACCTGTTCAATAATCTGGCTAAGCAATGAATAATTCTTCTTTTTTATGAGAATATTCCGGAATGGATACTTCGGATGTTGATCAGGTCTACTTGCACATGAAAAAAGTGTTATATCCCAGTCAAGGGCGTGAAGTCCGATTAGAATATTCTCGATGTGAGCTTTTGCCCCTGGATCAGGGTTAGACATGTCAATTGATGTAAAGTACAATAAATTCATTATTGCCAGTTTCTAAAAGTTTTCTATGTAAACAAGCTTTCCAAAAGAGTGAGGTGCGCTTAACCTCGGTGTTTCCTAGTATAGCGTTCCATAAATAACATATCAGACTTCTACCTCGTCTAATTTGTACTTCCATCTGAAAACCACTGGAGCAGCATTGACTTCATCAAGGTACTTTTCTATTCGTTGCT
>JALXAE010000256.1 GCA_026992355.1 Syntrophobacterales bacterium
TAGAGAAATTAGTAAATAAGGTCCTGGAGCTTGCTGCTAAATAACAAATTTAACAGGTGGGGCCCAGCCCCACCAAAAGATATTTAGTCAAGCACTCTCATGTTCATGGTTGGCCATTTTTCTTCCTTGGCTTTACTAAGAGTTGATTCTGGACCAATAACCTTTACGACATCCGTTTTAGCCCATTCATCCAACATGTAAGCAATGTCCAATATGTCCCTCATACTTGTATTTACAATGCCTTTCCGAAGCATTTCTCTAATTGTGCGATTTTCTCCAGTCATGTACCTTATCATGGACACATAAGCCTTCCCATCGGGAAACATGGGTGGATCAAGCTTTCCGTAAGCTCCTATTATATTTTTCGTAATTTCTTCATCGGTAAGACTCACACTGTTCAGATACTGGGCACTATCCTTGAAAACTGAAACGGTTTCTGTAAGGTGAGGATCTCTGTAAGATGTCATGACCAACACTTTGGCAGCTCTATCGAAAAAACAGTGAGCTCCATAGGCTCCCCCTTGAACTCTAACTTTCTCCCACAACCACAAGGTCCGCAAAAGATTAAGAACCACGAGGAAAGCGCCCGGAACATCTCCAGCATTAAACGATACTGGTCCTCCCACACCTACGTAGTGAACCTGGACAGGCAAAACAAAACCTTCCACCTTATTATTAATGGACAAATCCCAACTGTTTAAGGCTACCGAATCAGAACTTTCCATATCCAGATCGTTCAGCAAGGTTTCCGCTGACTTTAAGGCATAGTCTGTTAAAGAGCTATCAGCAGTGACATTTAATATCCGGTCAGCCCTTTGGAAAAGCTGTTTTTTGATAAAATAGAGATCTTCTCTTACCTTTTCCCATTCAGTATCAAAATTTTCAGACAACTTCTTCAAGTAAAAATACTGGTTTAAGCCGGACAATATCTCTTTAACCCTTCCAGAGAGAGTAAAATGTGCATTAATTCGTCTCAGAACCATTCTATGACCTTCTGGAACCAGTCGATGGTAGCGCATAGCTTTGTGCTTTAGAATTATTTGGTACAATCTATCTTTAGAGTCAAAAACGGCTCCAGTAATCATATCTTTCAAGATGGATGTAAGTTCTTCTATTTGACTCCTTAAAGCTTTCCCTCTGAGGAAAAGCGCAAATACCCCCGGCTTATTATTGAAACAATTCCGTGTCAGTATCTTCGGCCTAATTCCCCCAGTCTTCTGGCTTATACGCTCCGAGAAGGAAACATAATCTTCTTTTTCGGTCCCCATCTCCAGCAATGCAGTACAGAATATGGGTAGTAAGGGTAACTTATCTTGAGGAATACAATCAAAGGCAAAGCCTACGTCAATGTAAGCTATTCCATGAGTCTCCAGTGGGTGGAGAAAAACAGTTGTTCTCCTTTTGGAATCTTCTTCGATATCAACAGGAACTTCTGGAACCGCCAAGTCAAGATCAGCCCTGGACAAACGGGGGATTTTTGCCAGGTCTTCCGGCCTGTCTGGTTCCGCCTGAAGCTTTTGAAGCCTTAATGTTGTATCAACAACATCCTTAATCTCTTTTTCACTCCAGGACTTTTTTATAGAATCAAGCATCGCTCGCATCTTGGTCTCTTTGACACTTCCCAGTCCTGGATCAGGGTGTAAAACAACAAGCGTTTTGTGGAGATTCCCCAGTAAATACCGCTCTATTTGCTCCGAAAAATAAAACCTGTTTTCCTGTACCTTCTTTTTAATGGTCTCAAGAGGTTTTTCGAAAGCAATAAGGAGCAACGGATCATGTCCATATAACCATGTTGTAAGGGCATGTAGCATAAGAACCAGCCCTCTTGGAAAGGATCCAGTATTCAGTTCCCTGTAACGAAACTCTATTGTGTTAATCGCAGCTTCAATAGTAGAAGCTGGTATGCCCTTTTTTACCAAGTTTGTAAGAGTGTCTTCTATCAAACCAACCATAGAATCAACGGCCTCTGCCTTCATGCCTTTAAGACCGGTGGAAAAATAAAGATAGCGAAGCTCTGTCTCCAGTCCTACCCCTGCTATGTCTTCACCCAGACCCGATTCAATTAAAGCTCGACGCAAGGGGGACCCTGGCATGCCCAACAATATGTAGTGCAGTATCTGGAAAGCAAAATTAAGCTCCACATTGCTAGATTCTGTGAAAAGCCAGTTTAACGTGGCAAAGGTTTTCCCTCCATCGCTCGAACTTTCCGTGGAAGCATATTTCCTTTCAATCCGTTTAAATTCTTTAAAAGGCGTTATGGGGGGAATCTCTGAATCAACTTTCTGGTAATTAAAATGCCTCAAATATGTATCAAGAAGCTGTAATTCATCACTAATGTTGATATCTCCATAGAAAAAAATTCTTGCGTTACTCGGATGATAATAGGTTTTGTGAAAATTCCTAAAGGCTTCGTATGTCAGATAAGGAATCGCCTCAGGATTTCCCCCGGAATCAAATCCGTAAGGATGCTGCGGAAAAAGAGATTGCTGAACTGTTTCAACGAGAAGTCGTTCAGGGGACGAATAGGCCCCTTTCATCTCATTGTAAACAACGCCCCTTATCTCCAATGGATCATCGGGTCTTTCAAGATGGTAATGCCACCCCTCCTGCATAAATATTTCTTTAGTAAGTTTCGGGAAGAAAACAGCATCAAGATACACATCCATTAAATTATGAAAATCCTTGTAATGCGTGCTGGCAACAGGATAGCAAGTCTTGTCTGGATAGGTGAAGGCGTTTAAAAATGTCTGAAGAGAACCCTTCAAAAGCTCAACAAATGGCTCCTTAACGGGATATTTTCGAGAGCCACACAGAACGGAATGTTCCAATATATGAGGTAAACCGGTATTGTCGCTTGGGGGAGTTCTAAAATTTATCCCGAAAACCTTATTATTGTCCCTGTTTTTCAGAAAAAGCACATCGCTATTCGTGGGTTTATGAGTATAACCTATAGCGGTAGTATCAAGTTCAGGAATCTCAAGTTCATATTTTTTTTCAAATCTGTTTCCAGCGTCCTTCATAATTACCAACACCTTTCTTTAGGATTAACTTAAATCTTCAATTAACCTACACAAGGTTGTCTCCTTGTACCTCAATTCACCGGTTGTCACAATAAACAAGGGCGCTTATAGCATAAAATTACGATAACTCCTTACATTTCAACTTACCCTGGAAAAACTCAGAAACTTGTTGACACCTCACAAACAAGATATCAAATAAATTTTCTAGAATGGTAGGCTATGCAGGAGCAAGATAATGAAATCCCAGAATGTCGTGAAGATTCTAATCGTTGAAGATGATTATTTACTGGGAAATAGTTTGAAGGAATTTCTGGAGCTGGAGGGTTTTAATGTTCGATGGATTACGTCTGGTAGCGAAATAGAATACTCCACCCTTATGGACACAGATTTGATTGTTCTAGATCTAATATTGCCTGACCTACCAGGAGAAAAATTATTATCAAACATAAAAAGTTACCTGTCTAATATACCTATAATTGTTCTTACGGCCAAAGATACCATAGAGACAAAAAAAGAATGTTTCGAAAAGGGTGTCGATGACTATGTAACCAAACCCTTCAGCCCCGCCGAACTTTTACTAAGAATCAAGGCCGTTTTGAGAAGAGCTAAGGTTACTCAAGTTACTCACAGGCATGAAATTGGAAAGGTAATTATAGACCTCGAAAAACAAGTGATTCGCAGAGGCAATGAAGAATTGACTCTGTCAAAACGGGCGTGGGATCTTTTGGTAACTCTCTTAAAAAATAGAGGGACAGTTGTTAGCAAGGAAAAAATAATGAAAGAAGTCTGGTATGACGCTGTTGTATCTGATGAGAGCGTTAGAAGCTACATAAAAGAACTGAGAAAAATA
>JALXAE010000257.1 GCA_026992355.1 Syntrophobacterales bacterium
CATCAAATGTCACCCTAGTCCAAGTGCTATCTATTACATCTCCTTCAGGAGCATTCGTATCCCTTTCTGCAATGGAGACATTATGAATAGAATAACTTCCAGAACTTCTGCCTTGAAAAGCCAGTCTTACCTGATTGCCCGAAGTAGGAATATTTGATCCTTTTATCAGAAGACGCACACAGTAAGTTACACTTGAATCTTTCCACTGACTATCCCCAGTCTGGCTGGTAGCGCTCCACATCTGTTCACCACTACCTGCCGCATAATTAATAATTATAGTATCGGTAGCAGTCTGACCATTCGTATCAGTGCCAGTGACCGTAATCACATTCTCCCCTTCCTGCAAATTGATCCCACTGACCGACCAATCAGACCAATCTCCTGAGCTATTTACAGCACTTCCACTTCCGCCCCGATTATTACTCCAGGTGATACTATTTATCCCATTGTCATCACTAGCATTCCCAGAAATGCTAACAGCCCCCTCTGAAGTCGAATAACTATCTCCACTCGTAGGGTTCGTAATACTCACACTCGGCGGATTATCGCTCGACGTCCCACCACTTAGGATAATAGGATATCCATTAGAAACATTTCCGTTTGAGTCGATAACAAAAATATACGCAGTATCCCCTACTTTGAATGTTCCTTGGTTAAAAATAATTGTAATAGATGTCTCCGACCAAGCTGAAGGGATTTGAATTTCTAAATGTTTACATGATGAATAGTCTTTGGAGTCGCCCAGCATCACTCTAGCCCATGTTTTGTCCACATAAACGTCGTCAACCCAAAAATGATCTGTTGCCCGAGGTAGTCCCTGATTAGAAACTACTGAATGTACTGGATAAACGTCCTTCCAATAGTTGCTTGCAGGCCCAGAATCCTCTCTGAATTTCATGTTTGAGAAGTTTGCTAAGCTGGAATTATTCATTATATACTTTGCTATCCCATCAGATGAATATGTATTTGTATTACTTCTAATTAAGATTTCCTCTGTTTTCCACTCTGTATTCCTACATATTGGTGATGCATTCCACCAATGATCACCGTTTGGAGACGCCCAGGTTCCATTGCTCTGGCCTATGTGAGTTGCCGACCCTCCACCGTGATACCAAGCTCTAAAAGATTTGTAATTTATATTACAAGCGGCAAAAGATTTTTTGGTTTTTCTAAATATGTAAAACTTGTGACCATAAGCGGAAACATCATAGGACGCTTGATTATAAGGATCGATCCTCAACGTCCAGGTCCACTCATCTCTTTGATCCAAATCATCTCTAGCGCAGGGAGTGCCATCAAAACCCTCATCTGCGACAACTACCATGCGTTGTACCCTATCCCAAGATTGAATTATCCCTAAGTCCGTCGGGTTGATACCACCGTTATTGAAATCAGCCCATAAAAGAGGTCTAGCAGGGGTCTTATTCCCGAAACCAGTACCTTCGAGAATCAAAGCCACCCCGTCTTGAGGTGAACCAGATAGGCCACGTATCCATGGTTCCGCTTTAGTCGTAACGCTAAAATTTAACAATAGTACAGGCACAGACAGAAGAATAACAAATATTTTCGTTATCATGGCAATCCTCTCAAAAAAATGTCTTTAATTAAAAAGATCAGTGAGATCCAAATGAGCTTTTGCAAAATGCATGCCAACCTGTATCTTTCTTTTCGTATGTTTAGAATATTCCACCGGAATCAAAAACTAAGGCTATTTTTCACAAAAATTGTGAATAACTCTCATTAGTTCCTCCTCCTCTTTCTCCCAATTATACTTTGTAAGAAAAGCCTTTAATCCAGCCTGGCCCAACTTCTCACGTATGTGTGGGTCTCTTAGCTCAAGCAAAACCCTTGCCAAAGCTTCTGGAGATTTATCATCATAGATCCTTCCGCATTTGCACGAAAGTATAATGTCTTTTAGGCTCCTTGAATTTGTCGCTATTACAGGCTTTCCATGGGCCATATAGTCGAATAGTTTATTGGGAAGGGTGGTGTCGGTGTGTTCAGTTACATAATGAGGAACAAGCCCGATATCACAGACACTAATGATATCTGGCACGACCTCCGGTTTTACCCAGCCAGTGAACTTCACATTTTTCGTTATACCCAACTTCTTAGCAAGAAATTCTAATGGTTGTCTTGTTGCTCCATCCCCTACAATCAGAAGTAACGCATCTGGTATCTGGTTCACAATCTTGGACATTGCCACGATGGCAGTATCTAACCCCCTACTTTCTTCCATGCCACCAACGTAAAGGACGATGAAATTGGAGATATGTCTCAATTTTTTGCCAATTTCAGGAGGGGAAGCTTCTCTCACCGTTTTCTTCTTAGGCGTGTTACCTACAATCCAAATCTTTTCCGCTTTGACTCCCAAATTTCTAACCCTTTTGGCGCTATATTCGGACACCACTATAACGCCATCCATTTTGGGGACAACTACACGCTCAAGCAGTTTTAGCATATCGGGGTTTCTTATTGCAAAATCCATTACCCGTGGACCTCTGAAATGCCACGTATCCCGGATCATTGCAGGATAATTCTCCGCCATATCCATAATAACCGGGACACCTGCTACCTTACCCACCCAGAGTGCCATTGGGGACAAGGGCAAATCTCTCACAATGATCAATTTGCAGGAGGTGGACTTGACGATCGAAAGTGTAGAAAAGACCCAAAATGGGGAAAAAAAAGCGGGAAAGTTCAGTATCCGTCTAAAGGCTGACTTTGGGCATACCGTCACGCGGTGGACATAGAGATTGTCTGCTAGCTTTTCTTTTCTGGGGAAGTTTGATTTATTCCGAGAGATGATGTGCCCCTCTACGCCAGCGTTGGCTAGGCTCGTCATGATCTTCTCCACTCGCACGTCCCAAGGATACTCATCTTGATAGATATAACAGATTTTCAGTGTCACGCCCTTCGCCAAGCCTTTTCCAGTATTTTTCTAATTCTTCTAGAGGCCTCTCCGTCACCGTACGGATTCGACCTTGAGGCCATCTTAGCATACTTTGCTTTGTCCTCTAGCAGTTCGAAAGTTTGCTCCACAATCCTCTTTTTCTCTGTTCCAACAAGCTTTGCAACTCCTGAAACGACACCCTCAGGTCGCTCCGTTACCTCTCTCATAACAAGGACTGGCTTATTCAAAGTAGGAGCTTCTTCTTGGATACCACCTCTTATATCAAATCCACAGGAAACGGGAAGGACCTATTTTCCTAAGCGAGCTTGCTTTCACAAGTGTATGTATTGATTGCGCTTCCAAGTTCCGATACTATCTCAAACAGTTGCGTCGCGCTATTTTTACAATCGAACCGCCGTGCAGCTTTGGACATAAAATCGAAAAATTCCCTTTTTGTGTGCGGGTAGTTATCTATTACCTCTTTTATTTTTTCAGCAAGGTCCGCAGGATCGCCCGGTATTGACATCTTTGCAGGCGTTCCTCTAAGAACTTCTCTCAAGCCGATGCAATTCGAGGCAACGATTGGTGTCCCCGATACCAAGGCCTCCATAGCCACCAGACCGGCTGCCTCTCTCAAAGAAGGAACAACCAGTAAATGAATCCCGCGCAGTATCCACCGTACATCGTTCTGGAAATCAATAAATACGAAATAGTCATCAAGTCCTTTTTCGCGGATATATTGCTGGTATTCCCTTATGAATGCCCCCCAACCCAGACACAGCACTTTTATTGATTTCGTGCTACACTCCTGGGTAAGAATCTTAACAGCATCAATCAAGACACAGAACCCCTTCTCGGGCATGTAGCGACCGAGGTAGCCAATTATGAAGTCTTTTTGAGAGATGCCCGGGACGTCCTTTACCCTTCTCATGTTTGGAATGAATTCCTGAAAGTAATCAACATCAATTCCATGTGGAATAACTCGGATTTTCCCACGCTTGCTCTTTAGCCTGGGGAAGACTTCTTGGAGATTGTTGCGAGCATCTTCGCTCACCACGTTAATCACGTCCGCTCTTGCTAATAGGAATGTAATCAATTCTCTCTTGGGACCCCGTAAGCGCCGTCCCAGGGAGGCTTCATCAAATGTTTCATGGAGAGTCACGATATGAGGAATCCGCGAAAGAAGGTTTGCCAGGGATACCAAAATGCCGCAAGTGGCACCCTGGGAGTGAACTATGTCGAAGCGTTTTGAGCCTAGCAATGAAAAAAGCGTTTTGAAGAGAGAACTTAGCACATTCCTCCCATTTGCTATCACTACGTTAGGGAGATGGTGGCTCAGGTCTCTAGAAATGGCTAGAGTATCTTCTTCCTCTTTATAGTCCTTGGGAAAAACCAGCGTTAATTCGTACTTACTAAAATCAAGTTTGCCATATGTGTATTTAAGGTAGGTACGGATGCCTCCAACTGGATGTCTTATGGGAATCAATATGCTTATTTTTTTTCTTCTATACCGCATTAACGTGTCCTAATGATTTTCTTCGCTGCTTTCCTAAAGCTATGCATCCTAGGAGACTTCAAAAATCCTAACACTGGTCCGTATATACACCAGAATCCCACACTCTTATGCAATTGCATTTGTTCTTCTGTATAACCGTATTTTATAGCCATATCTTTAACCCTTTCATCGAGCTTAATACGAAACAATTTGTCCTGTCGCCATCTTTGGAGAGACCCCCCGTGCAACCTACAGCCATAAGCTAGGTTTTCTCGAATTCCCACGAAATGGCACACGTCATGAAATGTTGTACGGTCTGTCACGAGATCTTCATATCTAATTATCATAAGCCTGTCGCCTGCCCGCCTCTTGAACAAATTTAAATTGTTATAAGCTCGGAGCCAGTCATATTGAGCCTTCACCGGATTTGCTCCCCATCTTCTCCAACTGGAGTAGAGGGTGTCAACGGGATTCCTAATCAGGCCTATTAGAAAAAATTTCACATGGGAGACCTCCATTATTTCCAAAATTAGTTCTAAGGCCGACCGATACTGCAGGTGATGGGGCGATTTCTCTATGAAGATGGGACCATAAGCTTCGCATAGTCTTTCCCACCCCTCAAAGATTTTCTCTTTCGTGAATTCACAATTATCCCATGAAGGAAGATTTCTTTTCAGAAATACCCTTAGGTCGGCTTCCGCGCGTTCTCTTGAAAATGGTAACTCACTGTAATTCACTTTTACTTGAGGCAAACCCAAAATTGCTGATGCCTTATTCCAATAAAGTGTCTCATTCTCGTTATGTCTAGTGTACCGAATAGTGTTCGCGTACCTCGATCTCAGTAGTTCTTTTTGTAGAGCGCTAGAGCCAGACGATTTGTCCGACAGAATGATCACGCACCTTTTTTGATGACCGTGGAACCTCACAGCTTACCCATTGTTCTGAATAATCTTCACGAATGAATCTTTTTTTTCACCTTTATCCCAGCGACACAATAAATTGCACTCACGCTCTGTCAAAAATTCATATACGGGTTAGGTACCTTAGAGATAGAAAATCTATATTTTCCAGATGGCCCCGGAGCAATCCTCTCCACAAAAGCAAGGTGAACATTGATGTCTGGACCTACCGAGTTCTTGAGTTCATTGGTTAGTAATTTCCCGGTTTCAGATTTGTATTCGCTGCTTCTTACAATCCTTACAATGAGATTATCAATATCTTCCTGTACTAACTGCATTTGCGAAATGCCTGGATAGGCAGTTAGCGTTCTCTCAACAAGAGATACCCCTGCTACCAAGGAGCCGTTTTTTCTAACCAAGAAATCTGCTACTCGACCGGTTACCTTTTCTATGCAGGCCAATCCTCTTCCGCAACCACACGTCTCTCTTGAAGGGATTGCCATGTCTCCAATTTGGTATCTAATCAAAGGCATAGCCTTGTTGATCAAACTAGTCACTAAAACAGTTCCCATTTCACCTGGAGTAACGTCCTTTCCCTCCATATTGACGAGTTCAACATAAACATTTTCCATGTTCAAATGCATCCCTTTGTGATTTTCACATTGGCATGCAATTAATCCGACTTCTTCCGAACCATAGAAGTCGGTTACTTTGCAGTTGAATACTCTTTCGATAACAGTTCTCTCTCTAGGCATTAACATCATAGAGGTTGATACGATTCCTTTGGGCGTTATGTCTTCGATTCCCTTTTCTTCGCAGAAAGATGCAAAAATAAAAATTGAATGTGAGTGACCGTGCAGAACCGTCGGCTTGAATTTCTTCCACTTTTTCACAAAATCCAATATTTCTTTTTCCTCTATTCTCATTGTGTCAAGGAATATCTCAGGGTCAATGAGCAAGTTCCTGAGTTTAGCCTTAATGGTACTTTTGGATGGAGGATTGCCCCAAACCCTACCCATGGGCTCACCAATTCGCCAACCCGCCCATTTAAATGATCTATAGGCTGCAGCCACTCCTAACTCTATTGTCTCAAAATCTTTTAACACTATGACGGGTTGCCCTGTGGACCCTCCGGTTTTAAAGGGGACCAACCGCTTATCTCGGTAAGGATCAGATACGAATCTCTGGTGGTGCCTCCGCAAATGGGCCTTTTTTAGGACCGGGATCTTCTTGAAATCGGCCTCGTCCTGAATCCTTGCCGGATCAATGCCGGCTTCCTGGAATATCTCCCTGTAATAGTGTGTATTTTCGTATGCATATTTGAGCATCCGTTTTAGCTTCGAGAACTGTAATTCCCTAAGCCTCTCCAAATCAAAGTATTGGCTCCTTTCTAGCTGCCTCATATACTTTAATCTTGGGCTTCTGTCTTTCGCGACCCATATCGGCACAAACAGTCGCCGCCGTAAAAAATTCATCGGATCCATATATACCTTCTCTCGTTTCTTAATTATTTGATTTAGCCCGTCCTACAAAAACGGAATCACAGGAGTTCAGATAGTCCGCTTAGATAGGCGCGAAATAGGGCCATGCTATCATAACCTCCAATGTTGATTCTTGGTATGCTATAGTTATCAAGGTCTTGTTCCCACGATCCTTCCTTCGTTGTGAAGGCATACCTAAATCCTGCTCTCTTTAAAACTTTTACAATTTGCGGATTAAGCTCGCCATTTGGGTAAGAAAAAAAAATCGGTTCTACTCCTATATCTTTCTTTAGGATCTTTGCGGATGTAAAAATTTCCTCAAATACTTCTTCATATGGCAACTGGGTAAGAATTTGATGACGATGACCATGCGAACCAAAAGAGAGCAGGCCGCTATTTACCATCTCTTTTATCTCACTCCACTCTAGGAATGAAAACATATCAGCGCACGAATAATCGGGCTTCAACACCTGCGTGATTTCTTGAATCACAACCTCACGCTCTTGGAGCTCAAGTGATTTCATTTTAGTTAGCAAAGCCTCGATCTTGTCCCATCGACTGGCTGGATCATCACCATTTAATTTAATGAACCCAATGCCGACCTTACGGAGATCAATCGCGTTACACCCACTTGATTGAATTGCATAAATTACCTTATCAAACCATAACAGTTCCTTTCTGCCTATGAAATGCGTGGGCAAAAAAATCAAAGCAGGCACATTGAACTTTTTGAGAATTGGATATGCTATTAAATAATTGTTTCTGTACCCATCGTCAAAGGTTATGATTACTTTCTCTTTCCTAGATTTAGGAGATCTGACAGAGCTTCTCGCAACGAGCTGATCAGCAGGTATTGCCTCGTATTCTCTACTTATGTATTCAATTTGCCTTAGGAATTCGCTTTCCTTGACAAGAGTCCAGGCATCAATGGAACAGTTATCAGGTATTACTCCGTGATACATTAAAACAGTGATTCTGCCTTTTTTTAGTACATTACATACCTTATTCAATCCCAGTCTATCAGCTAGGTGAAGCAACCGAAGGCCAAGATCTGCTTTCACTCTTATTTCTCCTAATAGTGGTAATATTTACCTGGTTATGCCGGACAGATGCCAGTTGAGAGGTAACTACCAATAACCCAGGGAAAAGGTACCATTCATAGCTTGATAGTCCATAGCTGGCAAAAGAAAATATAAAATTCATAACAAACCATACTTCAAGTGCCATCCAAAGCTGATTTAAAAAAATACTTTCATAACCCCATTCCTCCCTTTTACTCTCCAGTTTTTTGATAAGCGTAACTATAGATTTAACGTAAGATAAAAACAGGACAACCCCTACTAATCCTAATTCTTGTGCGATTTCAGCAAACAAATTGTGCGCGCGCTGATCAATACCTCCGAAGTTTGCATTTGCTTCCCTAGAAGTCCCTAGCCCGTGACCGAAGAAAGGTCTTCTAAGAGCTACTTTAAAGTCTTTTTTGATACCTTCTAATCTACCACTAGCTGTGATTGCATTTTCGGTATTTTTATCTACTATTGAGAGAAATCTGTCTTTTTGGACGGGAGTCAAAAAAGAAAATATAACAAAAGCGCTTAATAGTGATAATCCTAACAAAACGACCTTGTTGGATGAATTATAAATTATAATTGAAGAAATAACAATTAGCCCTATGAGGCCAGATCGGGAGCCTGTTAGAACGAGGGTATAGAGCATCAAAGGCAACAATAATAGAAGTGCAACTTTATTTATCTTTGAAAGTGCAGAGAAGAAATATAAAAACGGGATAATACTATCAATAATGAATGCGAGCCCATTCGGATTGACAGTATCGTGAGGTGCACCGGACAATCTATCCATAAACTCCCAGTTGGCCATAGATGCTCTGGAACCCCAATAGCCTTGAGTAAGATGCAAAAACAATGGTTCCAAAACCCTGAATATCTGACACAGCAAAAAAACGCCCATAAAGATCTTAAGCCTTTTTACATTTGAAAGTAACTTAATTGTAAAGAAATAAAAGATTACAGCCTTTATAAAGTTAGGGAGACCAAACCAAAGGACGCTACCAGGCCATTGGACAAAAGGGATAGATAAGATCGAATAGCCGATCAAAATATTCAATTTTTTGCTCGTTTGTTCATGATATTGTGGATCTCTCGTGTCTTCCTGTGCCAAAATTATAAGCGCAAGAATAGAGGCAATGAGAATCAGATCGAATCTTATAGTTCCTAGTAGTGGAATCCTATCACCCAAGTGAAGAAACCAGCTTACAGTAAATACAAGATATAAAAAGAATGCAAGCTTGTTCATAGCTATGTAGCACTTCAACTAGCGCTCGTTACACACGTGGTTGTCCTGCAAAATTTCTTGATAGAGCTGTTCATGTTCGTCAATCATCTTATCAATGGAATAATATTCCACAGCTCTTTTCCTAGCTTCTTTCCCCATTTTTTCTCTTTCTTGGGGGTTTCTAAAGAGCTTAACCATAAGTTCAGCAAGATTCTTGTAATCCATTGGGTCAATTACAAAACCAGTCTGCCCATCGATTACTGCTTCTGGATTGCCGCCTACTGAGGAAACTATCAAAGGTAACCCTGCGGCCATCTGCTCCAGCACTGCGTTTGAAAAACCTTCATTCGATGAAGGCACTAAACATCCGATATCAGATACAGCAAGATACTCCATAACGTCCTCAACAGAATCCGTAAATATGACTGTGTCTGTGAGTCCCATTTTCTTCACCTGTGATATGTAAGCCATTTTATGTCCCCCTCCTCCTATCACCAAGATCTTAAGGCCGGGAATTTTGCTTCGCGCCAACCTAGCCGCGCGGAACACAGTCGCGTGGTTCTTCTCGCGTCTCAAGCCCCCTATAATCGCTACAACGAAATCCGAAGCTCCCACTCCCAAGTCAGCCCTTAACCGTGATTTTAACTCTCTCTCAACTGGCTTAAATCTTGAGGTATCAACCCCGTTGTAGATAATCTTTATCTTACTGTGCGGAACAGCCTCCATTCTGGCTACGACTTCAGCCACAGATTTGCATACTGCTATGTACCTTTTAGTAATTGGCCTAACCACTCTGTGGAGGAAAAAGTGATGAGGCCTTTTAAAACTCGCTGTGTCTCTTTTGCTCGATATAATATTTTTCGCTCCCGAGAGCCTTGCAACTATAGATCCGTATACATCTGCTTTGAAGTGAAACGTTTGAACGATATTGATTTTTCTTTTCTTAATTACGCGGGATAATACTCTTGCTTTCTTCAAAGCATCAAAAGTGTAATACCTGCCTACGGGAATGTGTATCACCTCTATTCCCATCTTTTCCATTTTATCAATCAATCGAATTTTCTTCATATCGAATGCGACGATAGTACACTCGTGCCCCCTTTGGTTTAAAGCTTTCACTAAGTTGAAAAGATGCCACTCCGTACCTTCGGCGAACTTGATAACGTCTATTATGTACAAGATACTTAAGGTGCTGCTCAAACTGTACTGCTCCTCAAAACCAGAATTCTATTTAACAGCCTCAAAGACCATCGTCTGAAGTTCGTTAAATTCTCTGGATATCGCTTCTCCGTGCCTTTCCAAGCCTCTTAAATTGGGATCATCACTGATATAAATTTGTGTTTCGCGGACCTCAGAGAATCCGGCAGATTGAAGAGCCCAGCTTAATGTAGTAGGGTCAAAAATGAATTTGTGCCCCCAATGCCGAAAGAAATGGTTAATCAGAATTGCCTCATGGTGGAAACCCAATTGAGGATAATACTCATCGATTATTTTCTTTAAGTACTTTTCTTCCACAGCGCTTTTTCCAGAGTGCACGAAATATTTTATTAGGAATAGCAGATTAGGGGTTGCAATACGCAATTTCCCGCCTTTTTTTAGCACTCGTCTACATTCAGCAAGGTGAAATATAGCCTTTTCTAACGCAATATGCTCGATCAGATGCTCACTATAAATATATTCGAAAGAGTCATTCGGAAAAGGTAAGGGCTCTTCTATATCAAGGAATGCAATATCACCTGACCTTGGGTTCAAATCGGTGTTAAGCCACCCATTCATGACAATTGTACCACAACCCAAATGAAGTTTCTTGACATTGTTGGATTCTAGATATCTATCGATGATGTGCCGACGTTTCCGAAGCCACACTACACGGCGAAGCTCAAATGCAATTGTTTCGTAAAGCAATTTTACAATTGGAATGCAGTTTCGGAAAATTCTATATTTTTTTAACGTTTGCTTGATTCTTGCCATCAGAGACCAATTTCATATGGTTTTGTTGAATTTCGAATCAACCGCCAAGCTTTCTTTTCCCAAAAAGGTTCCCTCCGATTGGGAAATTTAAGAGAACCGTTTTCACCACTCCCTTTAGTGCAGCAACTATGTACGTCCGCGTCTTGATTGCTCTAAAATAGTACTTGAGTGCCTTAATTGGATCCAAGTGACGATAATAATATCCCCTGTTGCAATAAGTATAGCCATAGGCCTTCCGAACGACTTCCTTTGGCAACAATTCGGGATTAGCCTTCAGGAATTTATCCATTATTATATCTGAACATGCGTGGCGAACTTCGGTATTCTTGGACATCTGGCCTGTATGACCCTTTCTATAAATGAGAAGGGGTTCATCAACGTATTCAAACTTATAGTATACCGAAATACGTAGCCACAAATCCCAATCTATTCCCATGCTTAGTGTCTCGTCAAATAGGCCCACTTTCTCAAAGCACTCGCGCCTAACTATCGAAGCCGAAAAAGGAACAAAGTTGTCCATAAACAAGTAATTAACCACGTACCCGGACCTGAAGGCTAGACAGCCTTCTCTTGGCTGATCAGGAAGTTTGTTACCTTCCTCGTCGATATACCTAAGCCCACTGTATACAACTCCTGCTTCCTTCTTATCGAATAGAGCCATTTGTTTTTCAAGTTTGTCTTCCGCCCAGAGATCGTCGGCATCCAGAAACGCAACGAATCGTCCCCTGGATCTTAAAATGCCTACGTTCTTTGCCCTTGCCTGTCCCTTGTTTTCCTGCTTGACATACACAAACCTTCCTTTTCGCAGATAAGATCGCACGATCTTATCCGTGTCATCCGTTGACCCGTCATTCACTAATACAATTTCGTAATCACTCAAAGATTGCGAAAGGACTGAGTCAAGCGCCCCTGATAAATATTTACCGTAGTTGTAGCAAGTGATCACTACGCTTATTGTGGGTTTTCCGTTTTTCATGGATCAGGTTCCTTTCAAAATGCAAAACGGTCTTTTCATAGTGTCGCAAATGTGTAGCTATAAACTTCTCCCTATCTCACAAAAACTACTTATTTCTCCTGCTTGAGTTTCGGATCTATTATACTGTTTCAGTCCAATCTGGACAAAAATAGGATGAAAAAGGTGTTAGTTGAACGCTCCATATAGGAGATCATAAATAGAAAGAGGAGGAGGTGCAATGTATGAGCGTTCAACTGATCACAGAGAGCCGAAAAAGACAAAAGAGATTCAGCCCACAGCAAAAACTTGAAATTCTCAAAGAATGGGAACTCAGTGGCAACGGGATCGAGATTGCTCGCAAGTACCAGATTCATCCCCATACCCTGTATCGATGGCGCAGGGCACTGGAACAAGGTGCCTAGACATTTCTGAGCGGAAAACGCCGCCGCGTAGATCCCAGGATAAAAGAGCTTGAAGAAGAAAACCGCAAACTAAAAGAAGCTCTTGCTATTCAGACCCAGGAGTTGATGTTGCTAAAAAAGGTAGTGTAAAATATTTTGTGTGAATTTTAAAAGGTAGAAAAAAGCACTTTTCCTTGTAAGGGTTTTGATAGCCAAAAATCAAACCGAAAGGAGAAGTGCCTTGAAACTGG
>JALXAE010000258.1:0-25507 GCA_026992355.1 Syntrophobacterales bacterium
TATTTATTATGGGTATAGAACTTTCATCACCAAGTGTATAATCATTATCACCATTTGTGGTTGAGTAGGTAAGGGTTGAGGATATAGTCATGTCTGCCTGAACATTTATTGTATCGTTCTCACCATTGCTTTGTGCTGCTGTTAAGATATTTTGAAAATCTGTGGCGATTGAGACATTAAAAACCGCTCCATCTGCTGTTAAGGTTGATAGACCTAATACAAGGCAGATACAACTAAAAATCTGTAAATATAAAATCCTAAATCCGTGGAGTTTGTCGTAATATTTGTTCATTTTGGTATTTTTAGTCCCCAAAATTCAAAGTTTTCTTTCTCTAGTTTAAAATGGAACCAGATATATCATTATTTAGCAATGCAGTAGATCGCATATACACCACCGGCTTCAGCAATAATAAACGGAATTAGAACTAAAATTCTAAGTACAACACAATGCATACAAATGACAGAAGCTATCATACAAATCCTTGTGTGTTTTCAGTTTCAAGACAACCTGTCTTGCATGAACTATCGCCCTGGCGGCCATGTATATAAAATGTCGAATAACCGTTCTCACCCCACGACGAGTAACCTTACGAAGGCCAAAAAGACGCCTGTTAGCAAGGTCGTTTCCTATAAATCGAAGAATATTGTAAACCAGCATGGCAAGTAGAAGAATCAGGTGGTTCGTTGAAAACTTACCAGAAGGAAATCGTTCAATTCCTATCTCCGTCTTAACCTCACTGTGGTATTGTTCAGATGTGCCCCGCCTTCTGTAGGCGCTGAAAATGCCTTCTTCAGGTGCATCCATGTTAGTTCACACTGCAAACATTGTAACTGCAGGAATAAAAAATAGTTGTCCCTTCCTATCTGCATATTTCAGTGTTACTTCAAAAACCAAGCGCCTGCCACTGGAATGCAAAAAATTTCCGCGATACTTTTCCGTATACTTCTTTTCATCAACAAGGTGTCTCTTCTCTTTAGCTATGCGAATCCACCCACCCCCCTGGGACGGATGTACCCCTTATTTATAGGGGCTATACTTTCCTTGTGAGTGTCAAAATTGTCATAGGGTACTGTCTCACTATCCAGTCTAACGTATTCCTCTCTACCAAATAATTTAGTATCCACTATTGGAGTAAACTTAAGAAAATTCATCTCTCTCTTTTCGAATATTAATTTATCCCACAGACGATAAATCAGGCAATGGCAAACCACTAATGCAAAGATTTTACTTCTGAGACATTCAATTCCAGCTTTGCCTGATATTCAAGGGTGTTTAACAGGATTATTACTCTGTCTCGCGCAGGTATTTCTCTTTCGAATATGCCAACGAAATCCTTAAAAGGGCCGTCCATTATCAGAACTCTTTCACCCCTTTTAA
Source organism: Syntrophobacterales bacterium (assembly GCA_026992355.1). Classification (GTDB taxonomy): domain Bacteria; phylum Desulfobacterota; class Syntrophobacteria; order Syntrophobacterales; family Thermodesulforhabdaceae; genus JALXAE01. Next base: position 1,379 of record JALXAE010000258.1, read on the forward strand.
AGTTCCTCCCAATTCTTATCGAACCGTCTCCTTTCATACGAGATTTGATTAAATTAATAATGTCGTCACTTATTGGGCAAGGCACCCCACCGAACTCGACAACCCTTCTAACACCCCTTGTGTATTTAACAAGTCGATATTCGTACTCACTAAACCTTGCAAAGATATAACAAGGAAAGAGGGGTGTTTTGTCTGATATTAGCCCCTTCCCGCGATAAAAATTTCTTCTCCGAATCACCGGATTTAAAACCTCTATAGCTGCGCTTTCCAGAAGCCGTTCAACCTTCGTCTCACACTTCGGCTTGGTATACACACAGAACCACTGTTTCAATCCTTCAGACATCCCAATCCTCCAAATTACCGGAACAGGCAGGTATTTCAGAGAGCTACACCTAAAGCAGAGAAGTAATTTACGACACCCCTTTACAGATACATACATACCAAATCGAGTTTGCTAGTGACAAGACTAAAACCTTGTACCTTATTAAAAATTTGCCAATTTCCATAAGGTTTTAGCCTACTCTGGTTTTACTTTAGCCCTATGTCTTTTGCCTCCTTGCCAAATAACAACATGTAGCTTGGTATTCCGAGCTGAAGAATAAAAACTCTGGATTTTCGAACTCAAAATATCGAAAGAAACAAATATCACTGAAAATCTCACGGATTCAGGTTCTAAGGTAATGTTCGTATGCCCTTTAAAATAAATTCCCACTCAACTGAGCAGACTGCAAAAAAGCTTTAATCCTTTCAAATAAGCTACAAAGCTCCACTAGGGCGAATCACTTCTATTTAGGGGCCAGGTGTTGGGAGAAGCATTTTTTGAAATAGCCACACCCAAATCAAATGCTTCTTTTAGAGCCTCTGCATGATTTTTTATGTCCCCCTTTTTCTCAACATTTCTGTAAAAAAGTCCCCCTACGTAGTCGGCATCTATTGCGTCAAAAAAATATTTTACCACCCTGATAACACCTTCAAACAGCCTTTTGCCCTTCGTCGCGCCGACAGCCATAAAAATTCCGTACTTTGGTTTATTGGCGCTTTCGGAGATCTTTAACATATATTTCCTAACCCATAGTGCCTGAGAACGCTCTATCAAGGCCTGAGTTAAGGATGTTATGTTGTAAAAGAATATGGGTGATGCAATAACCACAACATCTGCATCAATCAGTTTGGGATATATTTCCTTCATGTCATCCTTCAAAACACACTGGCCATCCTTTTCGCACTCTCCACATTCAATACAGGGTTTTATGTTCTGCCGGTAAAGATTTATCTTCTCAACCTTGCAATTCCCGGTTTCCTTTAGACCATCTATAAAAGCATCTACCAACAAATCCGTATTACCACCAATTCTCGGACTACCCTGAAAGACTAAAACCTTCATGAAATCGCGCTCCCTGAAATATCACAACGCATTCTTTGCCTTTCTAAATCCCTGCTTACTCAACTTCTTTACGTGCTCTACTCTCTTGTTACGAAAGACCTCCATATAATTAGGCAAATTAGCTGCCCGAAGTTCCGCAAGCTCTTGAGTTAGCTTCATGTTTTCATCTATATCGTGAGGACTTAACCCATACCAGGAACAGTATTCATTGTCGAAGATAAATTCAGGTGTAAGCTCCACATTGCTAATACCTCTTTGCTTAAAGAAATAATCAGCAACGTCCATATCGTAATGGATAACCCAACCAGCATCGTAAAGCATACTGGACGGGTCAACCTTCACATCGGAACTGCATTGGGGACAAAAAATTTCGATTAATACTTCTTCAGGCAGTATACTGTCTTTGTGAAACATGTAAGCCTCTTCCTTTCCACAAACACATTTTACTTTTTGATGCAAACACATAGTTAAACCTCCATGATTCAAAATAGGGCATGACCGGGTGTCCTGGGAAAGGGAATAGCCTCCCTGATATTCTGAACCCCGGTAATAAACTGAACAAACCTTTCTAATCCAAGGCCAAAACCGGCATGGGGTGCACTCCCGTAGCGGCGTAAATCAAGATACCACTGATAATCATCAATATTCATATTCTTTTGCCGCATCTGTTCAAGTAACACATCATAACGATATTCCCTTTCGGAACCACCAATAATCTCGCCTATCTCTGGAACCAAAATATCCATGGCGGCCACTGTCCTTTCATCATCATCATTCACTTTCATATAAAAGGGCTTTAAGGTTCTTGGGTAATGAATGACCGCGACAGGTTTCTTAAACTTCTTTTCGGTAAGAAATCTTTCATGTTCCGCCTGAAGATCTTCACCCCACTCCACAGGAAATTCAAAGGATTCTCCACTATTTTTGAGCATTTCAATCGCTTCTGTGTAAGTAATAACCTCAAAACTTTCTGTGGCCACGACCTCAAGGCGAGAAAATAAACCCTTATCAATGAATTTCCGGAAGAACTCTAAATCCTCTTTACACGAGTCCAAAACTCTAGAAATAAGATAATGCAACATATCCTGAGCAAGGTTCAGATCGTCTTCCAGGTCGGCAAAGGCCATTTCGGGTTCCACCATCCAGAATTCCGAAAGATGTCGTCGAGTGTTCGAATTTTCCGCTCTAAAAGTAGGACCAAAGGTGTAAACCTTGCCCAAGGCCAGAGCGTATATTTCAGCCTGAAGCTGTCCGCTAACCGTTAGATAAGTCGGTCTGCCAAAAAAGTTCTCTCCTTCACCCTCAGTTATAATCTGGAAAACTTCACCCGCGCCTTCGCAATCACTTGTTGTTATTATCGGCGTATGGATGTAATAAAAACCGCGCTCTTGAAAAAATTGATGAATGGCGTAGCTGATTTGATTACGCACTCTCGTTACAGCACCAATAGTGTTAGTTCTGGGTCTAAGATGGGCAATCTGTCGGAGGAACTCAAAGGAATGCCGCTTTTTTTGCAAAGGATAAGAAGCTGGATCTGCCTCACCGTAGATGGTAATATCTCGAGCGTCCAGCTCAATAGGCTGCCCTTTAGCAGGAGATTCTCTAAGAACCCCGGAAACTCCTACGCTGCATCCAGTATTTATTTTTTTGATAATTTCCTTAAGATGTGGTGTGGAATGTTCAACAATAATCTGCAGATTTTTGAAGCAGCTACCGTCATTAAGTTCAATAAAGCTGATGCCTGCCTTGGAATCTCGCCTGGTTCTAATCCACCCATTTACGAAAATCTCTTTATCCAAAAAATCATTCATATCAGCAAAAAGCTTTTTAACTGGAATACCCTTGCGAACCATCTCAACTCCTCTCCGAAATGTAATTTAAACATAATCACTTTTTTTAATTGCACATCAATGATTAATAAAGGTCACCAACCATGACAACATTGAAAAGAAAAATATTTATAAGCCTATATGAGAAAGCCACTGCACAAGCAGCCCAATTGCTTAAATATCGGTTAAATAAAATGGGCGAAGAAGAAAAGCTGTTCTGGCAAGGAAGGCTTAATTGCACTAAGATTATTTCCAATTTTTTGCTAGATGAACCTGTTATTGTATGCCATGGCGCATCTGTAGGAGAACTGAACGGCATATTTCCAGTAATAAAGGCTATTGAAGATAAAGGTTTTAAAGGGTCCATTATCATATCGACGGGTACCTTTACTGGATATAGAAAATCACTGGACTTTTCCAGACAATGGCCTAATGTTTTCGCTGTGCCAGCACCACTGGATTTTCCAGAAAGCCTTGACAATTTCCTGTCTTCAATAAATCCGGATGCCTTTGTTTCATTCGAAGCAGAGTACTGGCCATTACTCTATCTCGAACTTTCCAAAAGAAAAACACCATTTCTGCTCTTAAACGGTCGAGTCTCTGAAAATTCCTATAAAAAGTACAAAATTATTAAACCCTTCATTGAATGGCTATTCAGAACCCCGAAAAAAATTGGCGCTGTATCTCCTCAGGACAGATTTCGCCTGGTAAAGCTTGGGGCTAAACCAGAATGTGTGATGGTAACCGGAAGTTCTAAATACGACTATATTTTTAATATTCCAAAAACAAAGCAAGAAAATCATCCACTGCGAAAAAAACTTAAACTGAGTGATTCAACAAAGGTTTTCGTAGCCGGAAATCTTCGCAAAGAGGAATGCTATTATCTAAGCCAGCTAGCATCGGAACTCACCAGTAAACTCCCCGACACCGTTTTTATCCTTGTTCCCAGGCATCTTCACAGAGTCAACGAAATCAAAAATCACTTACAAAGGGGGAACACTTCTTATTACCTACTTTCAGAAGTTTTCAAAAACAACGTTCCCATCTCCAACCGAAAGGCGATAATTGTGGATTCCATAGGCATTTTGTTCGATTTATACGCCATTGGAGATGTAAACTTTTGCGGAGGCACCTTGGTTCCTGTAGGTGGGCACAACATTCTTGAACCCGTCGTTTGGGGAAAAAGGGTTATTTATGGTCCTTACGTTTCAAAGGTTTTCGCTGAACACAGGGTCTTGTCTGCATGTGGTGCATCTATTCAGGTAAGTGCATACGAAGAACTAAAAAGCGTGGCCTCGTCCCTTCTTTTGAGGCCAGAAAAAGCCATCTTGGATGAAGAAACTTTACGAATGATAAAAAACCATCTTTGTGGAGCATCAGATCTATATTCTCAGTGGATAATGGAGATTCTTCATCAAAGGGGTTTATAATGGAACGATTAAAGGAAGTTCTGGAGAAATACAAAGAAGGTAAAGTTGAGCTTAAAGAAGTCCTGAAAATAATAGAGAAATTGCCCTATGAAAATCTGGGGTTTGCAAGGATTGATCATCACAGAGAACTTCGTAAGGGCTTTCCCGAAGTAATATATGGGCAAGGTAAAAGTTTTGAGCACCTGAAGACCATTGTTTCATCGATGAAAGAACGTGGCTCTAATGTGATAGTAACGAGGCTCGAGTGGGAAACGGCAAAAAAAATGCGGGCATTATTCCCAGATGCAGGTTACAATCCATCGGCAAAATTATGGTACCTTATTTCCAGCGATATTCGGAGCCTGGATGAAGGATTTGTCGCGGTTGTAAGTGCAGGGACATCAGATTTACCGGTTGCGGAAGAAGCAGCTCTTACCGCGGAGCTAATGGGGAGCAGGGTAAAAAGATTTTATGATGTTGGAGTTGCAGGTTTGCATCGACTTCTCGATATCTGGGAAGATCTAAAATCAGCCACGGTATGGGTAGTTGTTGCAGGCATGGAAGGAGCCCTCCCAAGCGTAATTGGTGGCATAGTAGAAGGCCCGGTTATTGCTGTGCCTACAAGTATCGGTTACGGAAGCGGCTTTGGTGGCATATCAGCACTTCTTGCTATGCTTAATTCCTGCGTTCCAGGAATTTCAGTAGTAAATATTGACAATGGCTTCGGAGGGGGATATGTGGCATCTGTCATACACAGAAAAATAGTCAGGAGAGGGGGATAAAAATGGCAAGGGGAGATTTCAGACCAGACGGACGTGAAGCAGCCGTAATTTCTAGGCTTGATCATGCTAAAGAAGCCCAAAAAATGAAGGCTCTACGGCTGCTTAAAAAACATCTGGATGAATTAAGCGAAAGAATTACGACCAGACTTATAGAGGTAAGAGCCGTTGAAACAACGAGTAAAGTAGAGTTAGAAAGACAGATCAATATTTGCCTTCAAACGCTACTTACGGCGGATGAATTTGAAATCAAATACCAAACTGCTGAAATCAGGAATATCGTCCCGAGACCCAACTTTATCAGCCTCTACGTTACGGCCTGGATTATTGAAAAACTCATAGAACATAAGTGTGTAATCGATATTTACGGTACCGATGACGAAATCTACAAATATGTAAACAGCGAGATTTCCAGGTTAATTCCCATGAACTAGCGGGATACTGCCTCGAAATTCTTGACACGATCCGAGGGGATTGCAACCCTAAAAATAGGCTTCTCTGTCCAGCGTCCTGAATTGGATAGCCTCAAGGATATGCTCATCACCTATGGTTTCCACCCCTTCAAGGTCAGCAATGGTCCTGGCTACTTTTATAATTCGATGATATGCCCTGGCACTAAATCCAAGTTTATCCATAGCTTCTTTTAACAGTTTACGACCATTTGAAGAAATCGGACAAACTTCTTCAAGAAGTGAGGGGGGAAGATTGGCATTACAGTGAAAGCCTGTATCTTTCAACCTACGAAGTTGGATCTGTCGAGCCACTTCGACTCTCGATCTAATCACCTCCGAACTTTCCCCGGCGGCTCCTCTATTTTGAAGATCATCATAGGTGATGGAAGGCACTTCGATATGGAGATCAATGCGATCAAGTATCGGTCCTGATATTTTGCTACGATACTTTAGGATTTGATTGCTTGAACAGACACATTGCTTTTTATCAGAACCCAGATAACCGCAGGGGCAAGGGTTCATAGCGCCAACAAGCATAAACCTCGATGGATATGTTACACTGGTAGATGCCCTGGAAATCGTCACAAATCCATCTTCCATGGGCTGTCTTAAAAGATCGAGTATGTTTCTTTTGAACTCAGGAAATTCATCAAGAAAGAGTACCCCATTGTGAGCCAGACTTATTTCCCCTGGCTTCGGAACATGGCCTCCCCCTATCAGCCCGGCATCGGATATGGTATGGTGAGGAGCCCTGAAGGGACGGTTCCATATAAGAGGGGTATCTTTCTTAATCATGCCCGCAATGCTGTATATGCGGGAAGTTTCAAGGGCTTCGTCAAATGACATGGGCGGTAGAATTGTTGGCAATCTCTGGGCTAACATGGTTTTTCCGGCTCCAGGAGGACCAATCATGAGAATATTATGTCCACCGGCAGCTGCTATTTCCAATCCTCGCTTTGCGTGCTCCTGTCCCTTAACTTCAGAAAAATCAATGTTCCACTCTTCAGCACATCTCCACATTTCATTTTTGTTGAAAGTAACGGGTTCAATTTCAAGCAATCCATTAAGAAACTGCACTATATCATTTAAGGATCCTGCGGGAATGACTTCAACGCCATCTACAACAGATGCTTCCGGAGCGTTTTCAGCAGGCAAGATCAAGCCAGGAACACCAATTTCTACTGCTTTAGCAGCCATTGAAAGAACGCCAGTAACAGGCTTAATGCTTCCGTCAAGAGAAAGCTCACCGACACAATAAACCGGGCTTATTCTGGAATTTTTAATTGCTTTGCTTGCCGTCAGTATTCCAATTGCAATAGGAAGATCAAATCCTGCACCCTCCTTTTTTAAAGGGGCTGGAGCAAGATTCACTGTTATACGCCCAAGCGGAAAGTCGAATCCCGCGTTTTTGAGAGACGCCCTCACTCTCTCCTTGCTTTCCCTTACAACGTTATCGGGAAGTCCAACAATGTTAAAAGCAGGCATACCTCGAGATATGTCAACCTCTACTTCAACAACTAAGGCATCTATACCCACTAAGGTAAAAGAATAGACCTTGGCAAGCATTCTTACCTGACTCTCACGCTTTAATGTTGTGCTCCCGAAAAAATCATCTAAAATAAAAATTGATTGAGGTAAAGACAGATTCATTTTCCGTATTGAGGCCATTATGAAGTCCTATTACGAAATTCTAGGTATCGAGGTCAATGCATCAGAAGCAGAAATTAAAAGGGCATTTCGCGCTCTTGCTCTTAAATACCATCCAGATCAAAACAGCCATCCCTATGCCAGAGAACACTTTCAAGAGATCAGACAGGCTTATGAAACCTTGATTAATCCACAAAAACGCTTTCTCTACGACCGTAAGCACGGCTTCAACGGGCATCAGAAAAACAACAAAAAGCGTTCTAATGAATCGCGCACATCTTTCCACAGTGGTAACTTCAATAAATGGAACGACGCATATATTCGGGAACTGCTTCATGAGTATTTCGGAATATCATGGTCAGGCAAAAATATCTTTAAATGCAATGACCTTAGGTACGATTTTCATTTTTCTTCTGACCAGGTAAAAGAAAAAAGAAAAGAGAGCATAACATATCAAAGGCTCATTTATTGCTGCGAATGTGTTAGTAAGACCATCAGCCAGAGGAATTGCTCTTTTTGCAGGGGGCGAGGTTTCGTTGAGGAAAGCGTTACCCTTTCTGTTGACATCCCCCCTAATTGCGCCTCTGGCTACTTTATCAGAATACGTGGAGCGGGAGATCATACCGTACCCTGGGCAAAGCCAGGAGACTTAGTAGTTTGTATTCACGTTGTAGAAGAGCGGTAAAAATTCATGCAAATAAAAACGATTGTTTTTTTCCATTTCCAATGGTATATACGGCTCGCTCCTCTAAACTGCAATGAGGTATTTCGTGGAAAATGGCTATCAAACAAATATAATAGTAAAAATTGAACGTATTATCAATTTGAACCATTCGAAACTTCAGAAAATCAGTCCCGATTATCTAATCCGCAAAACATGGTCATTAAGTTTACCCCTATTGTTAGTAATATCTGTACTTAACCTTATGGTATTTTTAGGAATTTCTATTAAGGTAGGTAGCTTTGAACCTATTTTTGTTTGCCTTGGCTTTATTATATTGTACGCAATACTTGCTGTTTGCTGGCACTATACCAGAGGTTTTGCTTCCGGAGAAAATATTCTTCCCAAAAGGCAGGTCCATCTTCCCGGGGCATTTGCAAAAGTGTTCGCCTATTCTATTCTTCTTTTGGCTATTTTGACATTATTTGGTGGAGTAATCACCGCCATCAAAACTTCAAATTTTGCAATCTTTTTTGTCGCTATTATTACAGCAATTGTTTTCTTGCAGCTTTATGTTATGATATCCCAAGCTAGGTTGATACGTTTTGACGAAGCGAAACCCTATTCTCATTTGCTCCTTTTCCAATGGCTGTATCTAATAGCATCACTATTTTATGTGGTTACACTTGAGATTGCACCCTTGTGTCTGATTTTCCTTTCGGTTTTTCTTATCACTAAAGGCGTGGGCATTTTTGGTCTGAATGTTGCTGAAGTTATAATGAGATACAAAACCCTTTTGTGGGCTCAAAGCTTAACTTTCCTCCCGCTTTTGTGGGTGGTCATTGCATATACTATTTTGCAAGCCATAGCCTTTTGCAATGAATTATTAGAAAGATGGCTTGCTGGCTTAAAAATTAACCAATAATTAAGAAGGAGGTTTCACAATGAGTAGAGTTGTAAAGCTTTTAACATTATTAACAACGATTGTCATAATATCTGCCTGTGCTACTCCCCCTCCACCCCCACCACCGATGCCTACAGCGGAAGACCACTTTAACAATGGTGTTGCCTTCTTTAAGGAGGGGAACTTTGATGGTGCCATAAGCGAGCTTAAAATGGCCACCAATATGAAGCCTAATTACACAGAAGCGTATTTCTATCTCGGGCAAGCCTTTGAGAAAAAAAACATGTACGATCAGGCAGAGCGTGCTTATAGGGACTGTATTGCATCAAACCAGCGATATGTACAGGCTCATGAAGCACTCGGCTTAATGCTTTATCGCCTAAACAGATTCCCGGAAGCAAAGGCAGAACTCGAAATGGCAGTTAACCTAAACAGTGTCAATCCTGAAGTTTACACTGACCTCGGTTATATATATCTGACAGATAAACAGTGTACTAAAGCTCGCAAAATGTTTAAGAAAGCACTCGACATTAATTCAAGCTTTTACCCTGCAAAGAACGGTTTAAAACAGGCCAATGCTATATGCCGCACGGGTGGAGGCAAAAGGAAAACAAAGGTTAAAACTCTAAAAACCTTCCAGGGTGGTGGCAAAGCTATCGATCCCGGCAACTTCTAAAAGAGATAAGGCAATGAAACATTTTAGGCTTTTAATTACCTTTTTTGTATTGTTCTGCTTAAGTGTACCACTGTCAAAGGCCTATTCGGGAAATAAAGAGCTCCTTCAAAAATGGGCACACAAAAAGGAACAAATTGTTAAAACCGTTCTCGAAAAGTTGCGAAAGGAAGGGAAATTGCCAGAGAACGGTACGATAAAATTCACCGCCAAAGTAAAACCCGTTGATACGGAATCTCTTGATGTGAAATTCGAATCACTTGAAGTTATTCCTAAATCAGATTCGGATAAACCAGGTGAGTCCCAAAGCGAGTCCGCAAATACAGGTTCCTCCAAAGCTCAGAAAACTCAGAATCAAAAAGAAATGGAAGAAATATTTCGTCCTCGAAATCCTGAACCTATATACACAAAGGGAGAAATCAAAATTAAAGGCGGTAAAGTGGAAGAAAAACAGGTAGAGGTGCTGGATAGCTTTGTGGGAGGTGGTAAAACCGACGAGTTTGATGAGCATCATTCTGATAGCACCCACAAAGATGTTCGTCCCAGCTGGTGGCAACGGTTTCTTCGCCGCATGAAAATAAAATAACAACTTTTAGTAGGGAGGACTTAATCATGAAGCTTAAAGGTGTCTTAATTTTAATTTTGGCTTTACTTCTTACGGCAAGCTTTAGTTTTGCTGGCAATCGACAGCTCATGTCAGAAAAAATCGCAGAGCAGGACTTGAAGCGAAACATTGTGGAAATGGTTATAGGTTACAAGGTTAAAAGCGAAGGACAATACGGTTTGACACAGACCCCAGAGTACAAAATAAAGGAAAAAGCCGGGGCTCTAATCAAAGGAATCCATGTAGAAAAAATGATTTACGATAAAGACAAAGACATTGCATTTTGTACGGGGTACATTGATCTGGGTGACGTTATCAACGTAGTTGGCGAACGTATGTCCTTCAAAAATGTAAGGGTCAGAGGTTACGGCTTTGGCACAACAACGCCAACATCTAAACCACCCCTTATGGCTCTGAGAGCAGCACTGTTGAATGCTTATGATGAAATGGCAGCTAAAATTGTTGGGGAGCGCATTTCAAGTTACAGTGAAACAGAGAACTTTATCCTGACCAAAGACATCAACAAAGCTAAGGTGTGCGCAGCTATTTATGGCGCATACATTCCCAACATAGATATTGATGATCCCAATAGAGGCTGGGGATGGGATGAATCTGGAAACGCCTTCGTAAGATTAAGACTGGATGTAAGAAAGGTCAGAGATATACTCGGTCAAAATATAAGATACACCGGACCAAATGTTGTTGAAGTTATCGGAAGAGGTGCTCAAAATGATGAGTTGTCAACACCTCAAGGCGCTACAGGTGGAAGCCAGCTAAGAGACAACACGCAATATCGTTCTCTTCCCGTTCCTGTTGGTACGAGTCCCGATAAAGAGCTTAAAGGAAAATACAAAAGCCCAGATGATCAGATAAGACATCAATAAAAATTTTAGAATTTCGTTGGTTGGTTTGGGCACGGTCTTTACGGCCGTGCTCATATCATAACAAAACCACAAACAAACCGGGTTTGATAGTATGAAGTCCTCAAAAATTGCAATTTTATTTATTTTCGCCTTATCTATTTCACTCCTTGGGTCTACTCTTTCGGCAGCCCAGTTAAAACCTCCTGTCATTGTTGTATCTGCCGAGGGTTTATCGGATCCTAACTATTACAAAGACAAGGCTATGGCCTACGATGAAGCGCTGAGGGATGCAAAGAGACAGGCTATCGAGAAGGCTGTAGGATGCTTTGTTTCTACGGAAACCCTGGTTGAAAATTATACCCTTATCCACGATCGGATAATTTCTCAGTCGAGAGGTGTCATTAAACGGGTACTTAAGGTTGTAAACGGTGGGGTGCAACCGGATGGCTTCTACCACGTTTGGATAAAAGCCGAAGTGTATGCTGCTCCTCTACGGAATGCCCTGCGAACTCTCTCCAGAAGTGAGCGCATGGCCATGATAAAAGAACGAGGAAACCCTACCTTTTCCGTAGGCTTATATATTGAATCCCCGGATACCTGGGGTCGAAAAATTCCCTGTGAGGTATGCAACCGGGAGATACAAAATCGTTTGAAACACTTCGGCTATAAGGTAATATCTGAAGAAGAAGCGGAAAGACAGAAGAAGGAACGAATTAAGTTTATGATGGCTCAAGGTCTTACCCGTGAAATAGCCTCTCAGATAGTAAAAAAGCCCAGTGACATATCAATCAATGGTCTTATAAAACTCAGGAAATCCCCCAAAATTAAACTGGAAAGCGGCCTGGAAGTACAAACAACCATACTTACAGCATGGTCTCTGGAGGCTATAGACAATCATACAAGCGAAATAATATTCGCAGAAAACTTCAGACCTCCTAGGGGTGTTATTTACAACGACGAAGATGAAGCAATAATGGATGTTGGAAGCAAGGTTGGGAATATATTTAGCAAAGACATTTTTAAAGATTATATCCTCAAACCCACTCACGATGTTATCTTAACCTTTGTTGGAATACCCGACCGTAACCTTGCAAAGCTCATGAAAAAGGAACTTTTAGGTATTCGCTCAGTACTTAACGTTACATTCAGGGAATTTCTTGCTAACGGTGAGACGGTTTTTGAAGTAGAATTTGCTGGCTCCAGGGAACAACTAACGGATATTCTAGACGGTGTCGTGCTTGCAGCATTCAACAAAAAATATGGGCGAGGAACATTTTCCATAGAAGAGGAACATGGAGACGTTGTAAGAATCATTGTCAACAACCCTGATGCTATAACTCGGGAAAAATTGGAAGAAGATGTACCCACACAACTTGTGGCAGCAACGCCTACAAGAGTCAAAGAGGTCGTAAAGAGTACAGAACTGACGAAAAAATATAAAGATGTCTTGAATTTATAACCTGTAGTTTTGCGGGAGGAGGAAGGCATGAAGAGGTTTTTGGTTATATTGCTTTGTGGGCTATGGGTTTTCATGTCCTTCGGCTGTGCGACCCAACAACAACAGCAAAGTGCTGCAGCCGGTGGAGCAATAGGCGCGGTTGCTGGAGGACTCATTGGATACATGGTCGGAGGTAAAGAAGGGGCAATAATTGGCGCTTTAAGTGGAGCCGCAATCGGAGCACTGTCGGGATGGGCCTATGCCAAAAGACAGGAAGCAATTAAAGAAGCAGCCGAGCAGAACAAAAAAATTGTTATCGTAAAAGAGGATAAAACAGAAAAGGTCATTGCGGAGCCGCTGGGAATCGAAAAACAGGATGGAAAAACATACAGAAAGGTCCGTGCAAGAACGTATAAAGTTGATCCAAAGACAAATAAAGAGGAACTGACAAGCGATACAATTGAAAGGGTGCCTCTTGAGTAGATAGGAAATTTCAGGTTGAGGATTTCTCATGAGAAAAAGTTTTATTGTGCTGGTAATATTATTTTTAAATGTCCCTTTGTGTAGCTGGGCTGTTACGTGCCCTGATGAGCTCTTGAACAAAAAAATCGCGGTAATTCTGGGTGCAAAATCCCCGCTCGTAAGTGATGAAATATTTCAACAAATAGTTGCATCAATCGAAAATAACCTCATCGAATATGGCTTTAACCCTATTGATCAAAGTAAGCTTAAAGAACTAATCCCTGAAGAGCAAAAAAAACTGCTACTGGCCGGTGATACCGTCGGAGCCATAAGGTTAAGTGACAAGCTGGGGGCAGATTTATTTCTGCTTGGAAACATATCATTGAGAAGAAAAAAAATTCCAGGCTATTCCACGGGGATACATTCTGTTTTCCTTACAATAAGCTTTAAGTTAATGGGTGCCCACAACGCAAAAATCATAGCAACGGGCATACTTTCAAAAAAAAGTGCCGGAGTAGATACTCTTGAGACCGTTTTGAAAATCCTCGATAGAAGCCTAAAACCTACTCTGGACAAAATTTATAAACAATACTGTCGGAAAGGTATAAACATGCTGGCTCCAGGATCAAAAGTGAGTGCACAGCCTTCTCAAAGCGGCGGGGCGGCTCAGATGCCGTCAGCAGGAAATGCCGGTAGTCAGCCAGCTGCAAAATCATCTCTGGAGGACCTCTAAAGCCATGCTAAAAAACATAGGAAAAATTGGCATCCTGGCGGCTATCATTCAAATACTGTTTGTGTATAGCGTTGCTCACTCAAAAACCATATCTAAAGAACCTATACTTCGCATTAACGCTCCAGGTCATATCGCAAGCATAAGAAAGATTGCAACGGACAGATTAGGCGAATACCTGGCTACCGCATCTTATGATAAAACAGTAAAAGTGTGGGACTCCATGTCGGGAGACCTTATAACTACTTTAAGGCCCCCGATAGGTGATGGTAACGAGGGTAAACTCTTTTCTGTAGCCCTATCGCCCGATGGGCGAGTTGTTGCCTGCGGTGGATTTACTGGCAAGCAATGGGACGGAAGTTTCTCCATCTACCTTTTCGACTTACAAACGGGCGAAGTGATAAGGCGCCTGTCCGGTCTTCCCCATGCAGTGCTTGACTTGAAATTTTCAGAAGATGGTAAGTACCTTGCTGCAGGGTTTGCCCGAGGAAACGGAATCCGCATATACAATGCGGACGACTACAGCATAGTCTTTGAAGATTTTCAGTACAAAGGCTCCGTATATAGCCTCTCCTTTGATTCAACCGACAGGCTAGTAACCGTATCAGATGCCGGCTATATCAGATTGTATGATGCTAAACCGAGCCTTGTCAAAAAAGCACGAACACCAGGGGGTAGAGTCCCCTTCTCGGTGGACATAACCCCGGACGGATCGCTTATTGCCGTAGGTTACCTGGATTCTCGCCGAGTAGATGTACTATCGGGCAAAAGCTTAAAACTCCTTTATCGTCCTAAAATAAGCGGCGTTACTAACGGAAACCTGAGTAGTGTTTCATGGGTAGCTGGAAGTTCTTACCTTTGCGCCGGTGGCAGATGGAGTTCCAAACAGGGCATAAACCCAATAAGATGCTGGAGTCAGCAAGGAAAAGGAAAGTATAAAAATTTTCTTTCTCAGAATATAGATACAGTTCTGGATATCCAGGCCATACCGGGAACCAAAAGTGTTGCCTTCTGTTCGGGAGACCCGGGCTTTGGTCTGGTTTCTGTTGAAAGAGGGCCTCTTTTCTACAGAAAGCCAGCTATTGTCAATTTCAGGAATAATCAAAAATCCCTGCTGGTAAACAAGAACGGCTCTCTCATTGAATTTACTTTCCTGGATAACAACCGCAGAAGAAGAGCCCTTTTCTCCATAGAAGAAAGATTTCTGGAGCTGGATTCACAACCCCAGGAACCATTGTATTCCCCACTGCAGAAAGGACTCTCTGTACGGAAATGGCAGGGCGGAAAACCTCTTTTCAGGGGGAGGCATATAAAGCTAGCACCTCACGAAAGGGCTTACAGCCTGGCAATTTTACCTGACAAATCTGGCTTTGTATTGGGATGCAGCTGGTCACTCAGGTTTTTCGATTCTTCAGGAAGGCTCAGGTGGAAATCCGTTGCCCCTGCTGCCGTTCGGGCAGTCAATGTAACCCGAGACAAACGAATAGTTGTTGCAGCATACGCTGATGGAACCATAAGGTGGCACAGATTGAGAGACGGCAAAGAAATCCTGTCACTCTTTCTTATTCCTCAGGATAACCTCTGGGTCATATGGTCTCCATCGGGCTATTATGACACGTCAGTAGGCGCTGAATCCATCGTGGGATGGCATGTAAATAGAGACGTGGACAAAGCAGCCGATTTCTTCCCGATTGGACGATTTAGGTCAGTTTATTATAGGCCCGATGTTATTCTGGCAATCTTAAGAACCCTGGACGAAAAGGAAGCCCTGGCCTATGCTGCTCAACAATGGGGCAGAAAGGGAACCGCTGTTGAACCCGAAAAAATTCTGCCTCCCGTTGTAAAGATAGTAAATCTTCCTAAGGAGTGGACCACCGATGCTGATAAGGCTCATTTAAAATTTACATTGAGATCGTCAACTCCAATAACTAGCTTCAAAATCCTGATAGATGGACGACCTTTTCTTCTTCAACAGGGTTCCTGGGAGGCCTCAAAGGAAATTGTTCAGGAAGTGGACGTTCCGCTTCCTCCACAAGACTGTATTCTTTCAGTAATTGCGGCAAACAAACACGCAGCAAGTGAACCTGCTATAGTAAAAATCCATAGAAAGCCAAAGGCAGAAACTAAACCGGTCGGTGGTGGAGCTGCAATCACTCAGGCAAAGGCCAGATCTGTAAATACTGCAACCACTGCTGCCCCTCCTCCACCAGAACCTGCATCTACCTTCGTGCTGAAACCCAATCTATATGTGCTTGCTATCGGTGTAAGTAAATACGCCAAATCGGATATGAGCCTTATATTTCCTGCAAAGGACGCTCAAGACTTTGCCCATGCAATGGAAACTCAGCAGGGTGGCCTTTACAACGAAGTAAAGACAATGATAATCACAAATGAAGAAGCAACCAAGGACAAGGTTCTGGAGGGACTGGACTGGATACGCAAACAAACAACACCAAAAGATGTGGCCATGATCTTCATAGCAGGGCATGGAATGACAGACAACAGGAGTGGAACCTACTATTTTCTGCCTTACGATGCCGATCCTGAAAAACTCATGGCAACAGCAGTTCCGGCTTATTATATTCGAGATACGGTAGCATCACTTCAAGGAAAGGTCCTGCTTTTTATGGACGCCTGTTACTCTGGTAACATTTTAAAGGGAAAACGAACCAGGGGTGTACCAGTTGCAGCAACATCTGATGTAAGAGGTTTTGTAAACGAACTGGTAAGTGCAGAAAACGGAGCCATCGTTTTTGCATCGTCGGCTCAAGGGCAGAGATCTCTTGAAGCAGACGAATGGGGAAACGGGGCATTCACAAAGGCTTTGTTGGAAGGTTTATCTGGAAAGGCCGACCCATATAACCAGGGAAAGATTACCCCATCCATGCTTTACTATTTTGTTGCAGAAAAGGTTAAAAAATTAACGAATGGGGAGCAGACTCCTCTTATGGATAAACCACCTACAGTTCCAGAATTTCCTATAGCTGTGGTAAAACATGGATAAAGGGAGTGGCACAACTATGAAATCGAAAATAGGATTAATTATTCTGATTTTCTTCGTGTTTTTAAACATTTCTGGAGCCTGGGGCGACTGCAACAGGGCTAAGGAGTTATTCAAGACAAGCCTGCAAGCTACATCAAAAGCAAAACAAAAGGAAATTTTATTACAAGCCGTGCAGGAATGCCCCAATTTCGCTGAAGCCTATAACAATCTTGGCTTGATATATGAAGAGGAAGGCAATCTGCAAAAGGCTTTAGAAGCATATAAAAAAGCCACAGAAATAGATCCAACCTTTCCACATCCCTACGGTGGGTTGGGAGACGTCTATAGAAAATTGAATAAGTGTTTTGATGCGGTAAAGGCCTATACCAAGTTTTTGGAACTTCTTGAAAAAGATGAGGTAAAAAGCAAATATCCAGATGCTTCACAATTTGTAGGCTACATAAAGGGCAACTTGAAGCTCTGTGAATCACGTCTTACAGAAGAAGAAAAAAACAAGCTTTCACAGGAGCTTGAAACAACTCAGGTGGTTAGCGCAAGGTCTATTGCCACTGCACTTACCAAGCGAACCAGAGGAATAAATGTTGCTCCCAGGATACCCATAAAGATTCATTTTGCCAGCGGAAGCGATCAAATTCTTCCGTCCTCAATTCCTCAGATGGAGGAAATAGCTAAGGCTCTCATGAGTGAAGGGCTTAAAAATTGTAAGATTGCCATTGAGGGACACACAGATAGTGTGGGAAGTGAAGCTTATAACATGGATCTTTCTTTGCGTAGAGCGGAAAGCGTTAAAAAATATCTGGTTCAGCACTATGGAATCCCGGAAGATAGGCTTATCACCAGGGGTTACGGTGAAACGAGACCGGTGGCATCAAATGATACCGTCTGGGGGCGAGCCCAGAATCGACGTGTGGAACTGGTAAACTTGGGTCCTATGATCCCCGTTACCGCACAACCCGGAAATGCAGCCCCTATAACACCGCCCCCAAAGAAAAAGCGCGAAATAATAAAAATAGCAATTCTGGAACTGGACTATCTTCAAAGGTCAAATAGAGGAGAACCAGTTGGACGAATGGTTTCAGAATTTCTAACCACATCTGCAGCGAATACCGGTGCCTTCAGTATTGTTGAAAGAAGCTTACTGAATAAGGTTATGAAGGAATTAGAGCTTGAACAAAGTGGTCTAGTAGAAGAAAGCCAGGCTCGGGAAATAGGACGTATGGTTGGAGCAGATGCTGTTCTTACCGGCTCCGTAAGCAAACTGGGAAGCTCAATGCGTATAGATGTCCGATTGATCAATGTGGAAACAGGAAAAATAATGGCCGCCGCCAGCGAGCTAACCCAATTAGACCTTGCATCCCTCAGCAGAAGCACGGACTCTTTGATTAGGAAATTGCTTGTAAAGCTGGAGTAAATTGTTTAGTTGAGCGGAATGCAATAAGAATTATAAATTCGTTAATACTCTTTCCATTTTTTGCAAGAATTGCTTTGAATTGAAAAGATTCGCTCTCTGTATGCACTGCATTTTCATTTCTTTGGCTTTCACCGCCGTCAACCAGACGCAATTAATGAAACACTACCGCCCAAAGTGAAAAATGCTTGCACACAAATTAATACTTCTGGTAAATTGAATAGCACTAAAGTTTTAGCGAGAAGCTGGCGTTTCCTTTCCTAGAGTAATACGGTAAAACAATGTCTCCGGTAAATTCAATCAATTTGAAGGAAAAACAGGTTAGATTTAGCGGTTTATTACATGTATTTGAGCTTGTTCTCTTGATTTTTTCCGCACTTTATTTTGCTGGTGTGAGAGAAGAGTGGGCCATGTTAATGACAATTTGGTTAGCCTGTAAGGAGGACAGGTCATGAAGAGGCGGGTTGAACTTTTGGTGATATTCTTTGTAATTTTTGCTTTATTTTCAACAGCATGGGCCGGGATTAAAGAAAGCAGTGATACTTTCGGAAAAGTCAAGGTCGAAGAAATGTTCAGAAAAATTCCCCTCTATTTTATCAAAAGCGACGGGCAGTTGGATGAAGAACTTGCACTATACGGGGAAGCTGTGAATGAGCATAAAACGGAGAAGGGAATAATTACAGATAACTTGTTCGAATCCAATCCTGTCCTTTACTACAGTTTTGACTCTTGTGATGCCCATGACAACAGCGGAAATGGAATTGACGGAACGATACATGGCAATCCTGAATGTGTTGACGGTTATGCTGGCAAAGCTTTCAGCTTCGATGGAAACGATGACTTCATCGAAGTAAATCATGTATTTACCTTGAGAGACTTTACCGTAGCTGTCTGGTTTAAGACAGATGTAGATGGGCGGAATCCCCTTGTCCACGCAAGTGAAGGAACTAGACCAGGGTTAAAAGTAATTAACATAATTATGTACAACAGCAATAACCTTGAGGCTGAATACCGACCTGTAGATGGACCTATAGATGCTGATAAGTGTGAGATGCATGCTTTCGACTTGAATTTGGCCGACGGTCAGTGGCATTTTGTTGCTTTAGTGAGGGATGCAACTGGAAGTGGTAAGGGGTACCTCTATGTAGACGGTAAAAAGGTTGCAGAATGTGCCGACCCTGACCCAAGCGAAGATTTGGTAACAGATATTCCTATAAAAATAGCTCATTCATATTACATGGGTAGAAGCGAATATTTTACCGGAGTCATAGACGAAGTAAAAATATACAATTATGCTCCTTCAGATGCTGAGCGGATGCTAACTATATCCAAATCAGGCACCGGAAGCGGGACTGTTGTGAGCTATCCAGCGCTGATAAATTGTGGCGGAAAGTGCTCGGCTTCTTTTCAAAAGGATTCATCAGTAACGCTTACAGCAATTCCTGATGCTGGAAATTCCTTCAGCGGCTGGGGAGGAGATTGCTCTGACTGCGGAAATGGTGCTATCTGTCAGCTTACAATGGATTCTGACAAATCTTGTACCGCCGAATTTACAGGAAGCAAATGCAGTGCAGAACATCTTGACCTGTGTAAATCGCAGAAGGAATGTGAGGATGCAGGCGGCACGTGGTGTTCAGCATATTGTTCTGAAAAGGATGACTGTGGTTGGCTTGTTTTAAGGGGCAAACTTTATCTGAATGGAGAAACCTTCAATCCTCCCACTATTACTCCAGTTATTACTGTGCTGATAAGGTGCGGAAATAATGATCCTAAGGTTGCTGTGACTGGTGCCCACGATGGTGCTTATATTGTGACGTTTGACTATCTCCCTAGTAATGATTTGTGTACAGCTGATATATATGCCGATGGTGGGTCTGTTAGAGGCCATAAGCAAGTGAAAGAATTCAGAGAAGGAGTCATGACCGTTGATATAGAGCTGCATCCATCTGGCAAACCTGTTATTCTGGTTCCTGGAATAATGGGAAGCCATGCTGGGTATAGCTATAACATATTAGATTACTACCCAGGACTTCCTCAAGGATATGCTAGACCTGAGAATTTGAACCTCTACAATCCTACTATTAAGGTATCACGATATGAATATGAAGCTGTTGGTTGGAATGGTTTGAAGGAAGCTTTGCATGAGGCAGGTTTTGACATTTCTGATTTTCCTTACGATTGGCGAGCCCATCTTGAGACTATCACGAACGAGCTGGCTGAATTCATATCAAAGAAGAAGAAGGAAACGGGATATGAAAAGGTTGATATTGTTGCCCACAGTATGGGTGGGTTGGTAGTGCGAAACTACATTCAAAGCCAAAATTATAACAATGACATTGATCGCTTTGTTATGGTTGGAACTCCCAATCATGGTTCCCTATTGGCCTATCCAGTTTGGTATAAGGGTGATCCTCTCCTTGCTGATAAGTGGCAAGGATCAGAGGACATAAATAATAAACCGGGCGAATATCTTTATTCAATGACGTTAAATAAGCTGAGCAAGACAGAGGGACAGGGTGAACTTCTTATTAATCATGAATATAAATGTCTAAGACAGAAATGTATACCGGTACCTACAGCTCCAAAATATAAAGTCACAAAACAGAAAATTAAGAATTTTGTCCAGCAATATGTTCCCTCCGTTGAATATTTGTTACCCGACGATCTTACAGGTAGAGTTCCTAACGAGAATGTTCAAAACAATAAGTTTCTTGAGGATCTCAACAATGATCTAGCTGTTTATTCGTTAATGAGAAGAGTAAAACAAATGGTAATTTTTCTATCAAACTCGGAGCAAACTCCTTCTGAATATAAGAATGGTAATCTCACAAGAGGAGATGGCGATGGTACTGTGCTGGTCGAAAGTGGGAATTTGGAAGCCATTGGTTCTTGTGTGCCTAGTAAGGTTGATAGTAAAGGTAAACATGTGAGTTTGATAAAAGAATTTAAAGATGAAATTGTGAATTTCCTAAAGGAAGGCCGATACGATTTACAGCCCATAGCGATGACTTCATCTTATAAGCCCGTTGGCCAGAGTAGTCAGGATATGCTTTCTTTTTCTGTTCCGGGTACTGATGCTGACATAGTCATCAACACGCCCGATGGTAAAAAGGATGGTTATGATCCGACATCTGAACAATTCAATACTGAATCGGAAAACTCAGAGGTTATCAGGAACAATACAGGAAGCAGTGTGACATACAAGGAACCCATTGACGGGAAGTATAGTGTTAGTTTATACAGCGGCTTTCCTGCCGTCGTAACTCTCGAAGTATCTTATTACTCCGGTGAGAATCTTCATAATTTAAGTTTGAATTTATATGTTGATGGGCTATTGCAGCTGGATATTTATCTTGATTCCACTGAGGATTATCCTCTGGGCTTCAGTACCGGCTCAAATGTACTACCTCCGGAAAACGTTACAGCTTCTGACAATGGAAGCGGTAAAACACTGCTTACATGGTCTGCTCCCTCCCAGGGTGGGTCGCCGTCGAATTACATAATATACTACAAAGAACAATTTTCTGATAATCCATGGGAAGTGCTGGCTACGGTTTCGGGAAATACAACTCAATACCTGACTTCTCACGATTACAATTCTTCGTCAGTTCGTTATATGTATGCGATAGCGTCTGAGGATTCCACTGGCGGAAAGAGTATTCTGAGCGATATTGTGAGCAGTGGAGACACGCCATTTACAGGTCCTCAATTTTCCCTGACGGTGAGGAAACAGGGTACAGGAGATGGAAGGGTGTTTGCCATACCGGGCAATATAGATTGTGGTTCTGGATGTAATATGGCTAGCGATGATTACGCTACGGGGACAACGGTAAGGCTTGTTGCGGATTCTGATAATAATTCGGTCTTTACGGGCTGGAGTAAAGATTGTGCAAAATGTGGTAGAAACAGGGAATGTTCCGTTAAGATGGATGAGGATCATGAATGTATTGCAGGGTTTTATGATGTGACAGTTCGGGTATTTGATGATGTGGACCCCAATGGCGACTTGTACTGGGCATTCAAGCATGTAAATGCTATTTTCTCTGTTGGTATAACTAAAGGCTGTGGTTATGGAACGTATTGTCCGGCCATGAATGTAACCCGAGCACAGATGGCTGCGTTTATTGTGAGGTCTATAATAGGTGAGCCTACCGAAGGGTGTACGGAAAAGCCCTTTGATGATGTTCCGGTAGATTCCTGGTACTGCAAGTATGTACGTGTTATAAAGGATCTGGGTATAGCTCATGGTTACGGTAACGGTCTCTATGGGCCGGACGATCAGGTAACCCGTGAACAGATGGCAAAGTTTTTAACCAACGCACTGATAAGTAAGGGAGAAATTGGCCCTGTGCCGGATGATTACTGTAATGGTGAGGCGCCCTTTCCTGATGTAGATCCCCAGTCATGGTCCTGTAGATACATCAAGAGGATAAAGGAGCTTCACATTACTACAGGCTATCCCGATGGAACCTATAAACCTTACTATCCTGTAACCAGAGCTCAAATGGCTGTATTCCTGACCAAAGCATTCACCAACTAAATAAAAGCAGCAGGATGAACACCGGTTCATCCTGCTTACAAAAATATTGATAGATTGCTTTTTGAACGAATTGTGGCTTTCCGATGGATGCTACAGAAAATTCTGAGATTTCAATATCTCAGCAAAACCATGCCTTGAGAATGAAAAGGGTTCCTGTCATTTTTTGTGCCATTTCTCAATTTTACTCACGGCTATAAGCATTTAGATGGGGAAAATACCACTTATGGCAGACTTGAGCCTTTATTTAGCCAGCCTAGTGGGGGGTAGTGTTTCTTTGTCAATTATCATGAAAATTAACAAACGAATTAAAAAGGCAATTAAAGAGCGGTTAGAAAAAGCTCCTAAAAGTTACGGAAGATCCTTCAGAAAAGGCCTGAAGGGTTTTTATCGTTTGCGGAGGAATTGTCTGTAGTTGGTAGCTGGTCGTTGTAAAATAAGAATTACAAAAAGCCAATTTGCCTTGCAAATATCTATTTTATCTTGTACAAATCAAAAGTGCAATTCAAGAAAAGGACGGATCATGAAAACTTTGGTCACCAAAAGAGGGCAGACAGTAATTCCAGCGCCGATTAGGAAAAAGTATAGAATAAGTGAAGGTACTGTTCTTCAGTGGATAGATACTGGAGAAGGGATAAAGGTGGTGCCGGTTCCTAAAGACATAATTAAGGCTATACGAGGTATAGCCAGAGGGGAAAGACTCCTTGAGAGTCTTCTGAAAGAGCGAGGAGTAGACAGTGCCCGCGAATAAGAAATTTTTACTGGATACTTCTGCCTGGTTTACTTTCATGGAGGACGAAGAAGGTGCAGATGAGGTAGAGAGCATTCTTGTGACAAAAGATGTTATCATCCCCTTTATTGTTTTATTGGAAATTTATTATATCTCTTTTCGAGAAAAAGGAGAATATGTAGCCAGTAAAAGATATGCATTTTTGAAAAGCTTGGAAGCAGAATTTGTTTGGCAAATAGATGAGCCCACCTTACTGATAGCTGGTAATTTTAAAGCGTCATACCGGATTTCTTTAGCTGATGCTGTAATAGCTGCAATTGCTAAGAGAAATGGTGCTATATTAGTTCATAAAGATCCAGAATATGAAGCGTTAAAGAGGGAAATAGAACAGAAAATTCTTCCATATAAACACAATTGACTTCTTTCAGCCCCCCTATGAGGAAGAGAGGATTTTGGGTTCCCTTTTTAAGATGGGAGTGAGAAGGAGGTCGAGATCGGAAGTGTTTTTCAATTTGATGGCGGTAGGAAATGCAGTGGAAGACGCCAGGGAGGCTTTCTGATGGAGACGGCCTTGGTGGGCACTAGTTTTTTGATGGCCCTTAGTGTAGTTCCTGG
>JALXAE010000258.1:25517-41785 GCA_026992355.1 Syntrophobacterales bacterium
TCATGGCTGCCATAAACCGCGTTGGTAATCATCACAGCAAGGCAAAGATTGGAAGATGGTACAAGACAATTTCTGTGGGAAGATTTCAAAAAACCAAGACCAAGAAGCTTGCTAGTAAAGCTTTTTAGAGGGTTTTTGACAGGATAGTAGGTGAGCAGGAAATAAAGGATGAAAAAACTAAAAGGGGCTACGAGCCCAACGAGAAGCTGGATATTGATGTGTACTGCACCCCTGGGGATAAGGATATAAGGATTCATGTCTACTGATAAAGCTCCTCTGTCTTATTGCCACTCGAGAAGGCATGGTAATCTCCACAACCCTTTTCATTGAAGAGATTCAGGATATACACGGAGTCATCTTAATTTATCCCAACAGACGGGTTTTAAAAACTATCTCACTCATGTTTACAGTCCAGAAAAAGCTGTTCCAGATCTATGGCTTAGACAAATATACCTGAACAAAATGTAACATTACACTTTTTTAGTAGTAATTAAGCATAGTTAGATTATCAAAAGGGGCATTTTGGAAAATTTGAGCCCATGTCAACCGGACGCAATTAATGAAACACTACCACAAAAACCGGACAATCAATGTGTTGCTAACAATCTAATTTTTTCTACTTGCCATGCTGGTTTACAATATTTAAAATATTTTTAATGTATAAGAGACGCCCTTGCTAACAGGTGTTCTTTTAGTCTTCGTAATGCCACTCATCGTCGAGTGAGAACGGTTATTCCACATTTTATTTACATAGCAGGAGAGTGGTAGTCCATGCAAGACAGGTTATCTCGAAACTAAAAACACATAATAATTTGTATGATAGCTTCTGAAACTTGTATGCATTGTGTTGTACTTGGAATTTTAGTTTGAGTTCCACTTATCATTGTCTAAACCGCTGGTGTACTTCGCACTCAGAAGTTGTACTACTCAAGTTTTCCATAAGCAGTAATTTACCATCTAAAAACCTGTAATTGTTAACAAAAATGGGTAATGGTATCGAAAAACGATAGGATGCCTTTTATTTTCTTTAAATTGATAAGAATACTGAAAAACCAGGGTCCTGTTAACATATTGAGATTACAAGTTTTTCAGAAATTATGTGGTATTGCACTATATTTATTGTAATTTCCAGCAGTTATGCCATTTTGTCGAAAACTTCAGTTTCACCTGGGCACGAGAAAGTATATACGATCTACCGCATTGCTAAATGATGATATATCTCGTTATATTTTGAACCAGACAAGAAAACTTTGAATTTTTAGGATTAAAAATACCAAAATGAACAAAAATGAACAAACATCACGACAAACTTTGCGGATTCAGGGTGAATGTTAAAGACCATTATCAGAGTGTAGCCTGTGAAGCTAAAACCTGATAATATCTCTAAAAGCATAAAAAAATATTGTAAATTACTGTCTTTGCCTGTTGTTGCTGATTGTTATGAAGCAGAGGCAGAAAACGCCGTCAAAACCAAAAGCTCCTATCAAGAATATCTGTATAAAGTTCTTCAAAACCAGATAATTGTAAGAATGGACAACTCTATAAATGCAAAGATTAAAAAGGCAAAATTTCCATTTATTAAAACCATTGAAGAATTTGATTTCTCCTTTCAGCCAATTATAGACGAAAAACTTATTCGTGAACTGGCTAACATCAATTTCCTGGATCATGCTAAAAATATTATCTTTGTCAGACCTCCTGGCGTAGGAAAAACACATCTGGCTGTAGTTATCGGCATCAAAGTGGCCAAAGCAAGAAGAAGAGTCCTTTTCTTTACTGCTGAAGAACTTATTAACCAGCTAATATCAGCTGAACTCTCCAAAAAATTACAAACTTATATTGATTCCTTGTCCAGAACAGATCTCTTGATCATCGACGAATTGGGATACCTTGAAATAGGAAAACAAGCTGACTCTCTATTCTTTAAGCTCATCTCAAAAAGGTACGAAAGGACTTCAACCATAGTAGCTACTAATAAACCCTTTAATGAATGGGGAGATATATTCGGAGATGAAGTGATAGCTGCCGCCATCCTTGATAGGCTACTGCATCACTCCTACCCCCTTCTTATTCAAGGGAAATGTTACAGAATGAAAGAGTTGCTTAATAAAAAACAAAAATAATTTTTTGTGCAGATCTAAAGGTGGATCAATTTTAGTGACAATTGACAAACAAATTCTTTCCAAGGAGGTAAACCATGAAAAAGATAGTCTCTTTTGTTGTTTCTATGGTAGCCATTTCTGCACTTTTTTGTCTGTTCTCGTCTGATCTGGTTTATGGAAAGTCAAACGATGCTCATGTGCTGGCGAAGATTAAGAGTGTGAGAGTTCCCTTTGTGGAGAATGTAGGGCAGGTGGATAAGGAGGTTTCCTTTTATGCGAGCACCTTTGGAGGGACGGTGTGTGTAACAAGAAATGGAGAGATAGTTTATTCCCTGCCGAAGTATGAGGATGTGGAAGATAAAGAGGCCTTATCCCGTAGGCATAAGGAGATGGAGAAGGGCAGACATACACGGAAGGTTAAGGGATGGGTCTTGAAGGAGAGTTTTGTTGGAGCAGATGTAAAGGAGGTAAAGGGTGTTAAGAGGGCAGAAACAGTGGTGAGTTATTTCAGGGGTAGAGACCCGAAGAAGTGGGTGAAGGGAATAAAGTCATACAGGGGGGTAAGTTTTGGTGAGGTGTATGAAGGAATAAGGCTTGCTCTGAAGGCAAGGGGAGCGAGTGTGGAGAAGGTGTTTTATCTGGAACCTGGGGCGAATGCTGAAAAGATTATGGTGAGGGTTGAGGGAGCGAAGGGTTTGAAGGTGAATGAAAGGGGTGCGCTTGAGGTAAAGACGGACCTTGGTGTGGTGAGGTTCACGAGACCCTTGGCGTATCAGGAGGAAGGGGGAAAGAGGGAGTTGGTTGAGGTAAGGTATGTGATAAAGGGTGATGGGTTATACGGCTTCAGGGTGGGTAAGTATGACAAAAAGAGGCCCCTTGTGATAGACCCTCTTCTTGGCTCCACATACCTGGGCGGAGGTGATTGGGATAGAGCCTATGCCCTTTATGCAAATGGTGGGAATGTGTATGTAGCAGGATGGACATATTCAACAGACTTCCCTACCACTGTAGGTGCCTATGATGAGAGTTTCAATGGTGGTACTTATGATGCCTTTGTAAGCAAACTGAGTGGTGACCTGAGCACACTCCTTGCCTCCGCATTCCTGGGTGGAGGGGGTAGTGAGGATTACATTCATACCCTTTATGTAGACGGGCAGGGAAATGTGTATGTGGCTGGGACTACAGCATCATCAGACTTTCCCACCACCACAGGTGCTTATGATGAGAGCAAAAACGGCCCTTATTATGATGCCTTTGTAAGTAAACTCAGTGGTGACCTGAGCACACTCCTTGCCTCCACATTCCTGGGTGGAAGTGCTTGGAATTTTAGTGATTACGCCAATGCCCTCTATGTAGATGGGCAGGGAAATGTGTATGTGGCTGGAACTACAGCATCAACTGACTTTCCCACCACCACAGGTGCCTATGATGAGAGCCATAATGGTAATGGGGATGTCTTTGTAAGCAAACTGAGTGGTGATCTGAGTAGCCTCCTTGCCTCCACATTCCTGGGCGGAAGTTATATAGATGTGGCTAATGCCATTGATGTAGATGGACAGGGGAATATCTATGTGGCGGGATATACAGGCTCATCAGACTTTCCTACCACTACAGGTGCCCATGATGAGAGTTACAATGGTGGTGATTATGATGCCTTTGTCAGTAAACTGAGTGGTGATTTGAGCACACTCCTTGCCTCCACATTTCTGGGTGGAGGGGATTATGATGTAGCCCCTACCCTTGATGCAGACGGACAGGGTAATGTCTATGTAGCGGGATATACAGCATCATCAGACTTTCCTACCACTACAGGTGCCTATGATGAGAGTTACAATGGTGGCGATTATGCAGATGCCTTTGTGAGCAAACTGAGTGGTGATCTGAGTAACCTCCTTGCCTCCACATTTTTGGGTGGAGGTAGTGGAGATGCAGCCAATGCCCTTCATTTAGACGGGCAGGGTAATGTGTACGTGACTGGGGTTGCACAGTCAACAGACTTTCCCACTACCACAGGTGCCTATGATGAAAGCCATAATGGTAATGGGGATGTCTTTGTAAGCAAACTGAGTGGGGATTTGAGCACGCTCCTTGCCTCCACTTTTTTGGGTGGAGGTGATTTGGACAAAACCTATGCCCTTTGTGTAGATGGGCAGGGGAATGTGTATGTGGCGGGGGAGACAAAGTCATCAGACTTTCCTACGGCTTCTTTTGATGAGAGTTTCAATGGTGGTTATGATGTCTTTGTAAGCAAATTAAGTGGTGACCTATCCTCAGGAGGTGCCAGCACCCACAGCCTTACTGTTCAGAAGTTTGGCAGTGGTTCAGGCAGGGTAGTGAGCAGCCCAGCAGGTATAGACTGTGGCGCAGACTGCACTGAGACTTACATTGAGGGTAGCACTGTAACCCTCACAGCCACGGCAGATCCAGGCAGTGTGTTTGAGGGCTGGCGAGGTGGTGGAT
This sequence comes from Syntrophobacterales bacterium, assembly GCA_026992355.1. Lineage (GTDB taxonomy): Bacteria > Desulfobacterota > Syntrophobacteria > Syntrophobacterales > Thermodesulforhabdaceae > JALXAE01. The sequence continues at coordinate 30,080 of JALXAE010000258.1, forward strand.
GCTACGGCACGGGGGTGTGCACCGTGGTTATGGACTCTGATGTAGTTGTTACTGCAGTGTTCAGTGCGACGGGTGAAGTTTCAGTAATTCCTGAAGGGTATGACTTCGGCGCCGTAACAACTGGAGAGACTAGGGTTAAGGGCTTCAAGGTGGTCAATTCAGGCACCATTAGTATAACCATAGACAGTATATCCCTTACGGGTAGTGATGCCTCTGATTTCAGCATAAAGAACGATACCTGCTCAGGCGGTGGAAATACGCTTTCGTCAGGACAGAGCTGCACCTTTGAGGTTGAGTTTGCCCCTCAGCAGGCAGGGGCAAAGACAGCCTATGTGAATATCATTGGAAACTTCTCCACTATAACAGCCTATCTTTATGGTACAGCGACGGAGCCTCAGACATCAGAGGTGTATGGAGTGGTTTATGATGAGACAGGCAGGGGACTTTCTGGTGCTGTTGTAGAGGTAGGCGACTACAGCGACACGACAGACAGCAGTGGAACTTACAGTATATCCGGCATTCCGGTAGGTGAATACACGATGAGGGTTTCAAAGGCGGGTTATGTAACCGTGAGCAGAAGTATCAGCCTGTCCTCAGGGGTAAGGATGAGGCAGGACTTTACACTGAGAGCCGAGAGTGTGGAGGATGTGGAAATAGTAAATATATCCACGCAGTATAATGGATTTGTTTATATACTGACGGGGCAGGATTTTTATGTAGATGTGACAGTGACGGTTGACTGGGGAGGACATGAGCCAGGGTATGTAAGGTTTATCACACCGAAGAATACTTATGATGTCCAGGTTGCGGGCAATGAGAAGATAACCACGGTCTCAAGGAGTTTTAATGTTTCTGATGAGTTTGGAGTATGTGATGTGCTGAAAGTGGAAGCAGTAAGTGCAGACGGGGCAAAGGCAGATGCAGTGGCACCCTTTACGGTTATGCGAGATGTACAAGGAGTAAATGTTCCTCTTGATTTAACAGAGACCGGGGGAGGATTCTATTTAAAGAGTAAATTCGGACTGAACTGGAATCTGATTAATGAGGGGATAGACGATGGAGTTATACCTGACAAGATACCCGTATTTGGCGGGAAAGGGGTGAAGTTGAGCTACATCCCGACTGTGAGTTTGAAGTACAGCAGTAGTGGAGTGGTGGGGTTTGGCCTTGAGTGGGAAGGTCTTCAAAGAGAAGTAAAATTCGGAATTGCAGGTGTAGAACTTAAGCTTAACCCCCAGCTGAACATAGAAGGAGAATTTCAGTATCCGGGGTGTTTTTACAGGTGGGATGGTATTGTAGGGGTAAGCGGAGAGGCAGGGATAAAGAGAAGATGGCCCTTTGTATTCATGGCAGGTCCTGTACCGGTTCCTATGTATGCAAAGACAAGTGTTAAACTCTCAGCAGATGCAGATCTCAGGGTCATGAATCTGGACGACATAAACAATGTGGGGCTGAATGGGGAGATTTCTTTTAAACCCTATGTGCGGGGTTCTCTTGGAGCAGGTTTTGATGAGAAATTTGCGGTGGAGGGCTGGATAGGAGGAGGTCTTGACTATACACTTCAGTATCCTGAGGAGCCGACACTTAAGGGGATAACTCTATATCTGAATGGTGGGGTAAAGATATATGCGTTACTCTGGACATGGGAGAATGAGATGCTGAAGTGGGATTGGGACCTTTACAGTTCTCAGTCAGGGGCACTATCTGCAGAGGCGCTACAGGTCAGTCCAAGACTTCTCAGCAGGGATTATATGCAGAGAGGGGAATATGGAGTGTTCAGTGGAGGAAGTGTTGAGAGTATAAACAGGATGGTTAATGAGGCTGGCGTGGGATACACCACACGGTTGGCAGAGATACAGAGCAATGTATTTCCCTATTCGGAGCCATCTATTTCGGCATCAGGCGGGAACATGTATCTTGTATGGCTTTACGATAACCCAACAAGGAGTGATATGAACAGGACAGAGCTGGTCTTCTCAAGGTATGAAGGTGGAGTCTGGAGCAGTCCTGTGGCGGTGGAAGACGATGGCACAGCGGATTTTCATCCATCTTTGAGGGTTTTCAGCGATGGAAGTGCCGTGGTAGCCTTTGAGGATGAGGGTGTTGTTCATCCCGACGATGCCACCTTTGATGATATGAAGGCGAGGCTTGAGATAAGCGTGGGCAGATACGATCCTCAAACAGAGACGTGGACGGTTCAGAGGCTAACGACGAATGGTTATCTTGACAGGAGCCCGAAGGTGGCAGGCAGCAGTGCCGATGATGTGATAGTGGTATGGATTGCGAATGAGGACAATGATATAAGAGGAGGAGCAGGCAGTCCTAACAGGATATACTGGAGCAAGTGGCAGGGCAAAGGATGGAGCCAGCCTGAGATGGTGGCAGAGGTAGGATACGGATTGATAAAGTATGATGTGTGGTACGATGGGCAGAAAGGGTATATAGTGATGAGCCTTGACATGGATGGGGACGGTTCAACAGTGGATGACTGGGAATTATGGAGGATAAGCTACAGCAATGGGTCGTGGGGACAGGCTGAGAGGCTGACGAATGATGAGGTGGTGGATGGGAATCCGAAGATGGCATACTCTGACGGAAGTCTGCTGCTTGTCTGGATGAAAGGAGGAGAACTGTCTGGTGTGAAGGATTTTAACTTTACAGGCAGGCAGGTGATATACAGTGATGAGGTTGGGTATTCAACAAATCTTGGAGATTTCAGGCTATTTCAGTCAGACAGCGGGAAGGCGGCGATAGTATGGGCAGAGGCGTCGGAGTATAGTTCAGACATATATGTGGTTTTCTATGATCCTGTGTTTGGTGTGTGGGGAGCGCCGAAGCAGTTAACGGTGGATACAGAGACTGAGAGGCATCTTACGGGGACATTTTATGGGGACAGCAGTATAGTTGTGGTCTATGACAGGAATGTGATGGGTACGGAGAAAGTGCAGAGGGCTGATGCTACCGGGGTGATGAGGCAGATAGAGGTGCCTGTACAGATAAGTACAGACCTTTACAGGCTGGAGTATGAGATGGGAGAGGATCTTGCGATAGGTGGAGTTGAGGTGGAGCCTGAGAATCCTGCTCCTGGAGCGACGGTGGTTCTGAAGGCAAGAGCAATAAATGCGGGAGATACAGGGATGGAGGATGTGGAGGTAGGATTTTACAATGGGGACCCCGGTGCAGGAGGAGAGGAGATAGGTAGGGTGAGGATAGACAGAGTACTGGCGCCTGGGGACGAGGAGGAGGTTTCACTGCAGTGGACAGTGCCAATGGATGTGAGCAGTCCGTTAAGAATTTATGCGGTTATAGATCCTGATGGTGTGAAAGACCCCACCAACAGAGATAACAATACGGCATGGGTAGATACGGTGATGCCGGATTTATGGATAAAGGAGTTGGGATGGGAGAGGACTGGTAATGGAAAGGTAAAAATAACAGCGAGGGTGGAGAATCAGGGTGTGGTTGATGCTGCAGGAGTAGAAGTGGTGTTCAGGGATGGCAATGGCGGACTGATGTATAATGGGGTGATAGGAGATGTAAAGGCAGGAGAGGTGGTGGATGTGAGTTATGAGATGGATATGAGTAAAACGGTGGAGCAGAAGACAAGAGTGAGGGTTGTGGTGGATGAGGCTAACAGGGTGAAGGAGTACAAGGAAGACAACAACGAGGCTGATGTACTGGTGACGAAGAGGGAGGATTTGTTCAGCGATGTGCCTGAAGGATACTGGGCGAGGGATTACATATACAGGATATACCTCTATGGTATAACAAGTGGGTGCAGTCTGGATGATATATCTACACCTGAGAATGAGGCTAAGTACTGCCCTGATGACCCAGTAACCCGCGCACAAATGGCAGTATTTATACTGAAGGCGTTGGGTGAGCAGCCTTCCGCTACATGTACTGGCAGTGTATTCAGCGATGTGAATGCCCAGACAGTGGGCGAGGGGTTCTGCAAATATATAGAGAAGTTCTCAGAACTTGGGATAACTGCTGGGTGTAGGGCGGATGACCCCGGGACACCTCAGAATGAGGCGATGTACTGTCCAAATGATGAAATAACGAGGGCACAGATGGCTGTGTTTATAACAAGGGCACTGGGGCATCAGCCTGCGGCGAGTTGCACTGGCACCGTGTTTGATGACGTTGATGCAGGCAGTGTGGGAGAAGGGTTCTGCCGGTACATAGAAAAGTTCTCAGAGCTTGGGATAACAGCTGGGTGTAGCAGTAACCCGCCACTGTATTGTCCTTACAGCAGTGTAACCCGTGCCCAGATGGCGGTATTTCTGACAAAAGGGTTTCTGCAGTAAAACCCTTCATGAGTTCTAATCTGGTACCACCCTGTGGGGCTTGCCACGGGGTGGTTGATTATTCATCCCAAATACATCCGTCTGGACATTCCATGAAAGGCCTTCTATCATGATTTTTGTCTGTATAAGAAACAACCTGGGATTATTTAATTTTTCTAAAGTTTTGAAATACCGTGCTATTTTGAGTATTTGAGCATTGCAGTAAACTAATTAAAAGTAGTAGCGACCTGTTCGAAAGGTTTGTAATATATCATATATTTACTCGAAGGACAGAGCATGCGAGTTTTGGTCAGCGCTACTCCAATTACGGGTATCACAACCGGCATATCCAGGTATACCAGAAGCTTATATAAAAGAATTGAGAAAATGGATTCTGTGGAAACCCTATATTTTACCCCATTAAAGGTGTTTTCAGAGCTCCCTGCACCACCGAGTTCCAGAAGATGGACGTCAAAGATAGATATGATCTGGAAACTTCCTGATCTTATGGTAGCGGTATTTAGAACCCTTTTCTGGCTGTACTATGAAAAACGCTTAAGAATCACAATGGTACAAAGAAAATGCGACATCTTTCATGAGACCACTTTTTTCCCTCCAAAAGTGGAAAGCACCTCCGTTGTTTTTACGCTGCATGATCTCTCTTTTTTGAAATATGAAAAGTACCATCCCAGAGATAGAGTCTATTTTTACCGCATTTTTTTTAAGAAACGCTTGAGATACGCGCGTCATATAATTACGGTTTCTCAATTTTCCAAACAGGAAATTGTCAATGAATTGGGCATTTCTCCTGAAAAAGTGACAGCCATCCCGCTTGCTGCAGAAAGAGTTTTTTACCCGCGTAGTTCCCAGGAAGTTAAAAAAACACTGGCAAAATTAAATCTCCCAGAAAAATATATTCTCTTTGTAGGTACAATGGAACCTCGCAAAAATTTGAAGCTTATTCTTAGATCTCTAAAATTTACAGGGAAGATTCCACTTGTTCTTGTCGGCTGGAAGGGTTGGGGACATAAGGAACTAAGTATGAAAGTCAAGGAGCTGGGGCTTGAGAAACAGGTTTATTTTGTCGGTTACGCTGGAGACGATGTTCTTGCGTGCCTGTATTCGGGCGCTCAGGCCTTTGTTTATCCCAGCCTATATGAAGGATTTGGCCTTCCTGTGGTGGAGGCAATGGCCTGCGGTTGTCCGGTGATATGCTCGAAAAGAGCCAGTCTTCCGGAAGTCGCCGGGGATGCGGCACTGTACTGTGATCCTTTGAAACCGGAACAACTGGCATATTTAATTGACAGGGTGTTAGAAGATTCTAATCTACGACAATCTCTAACCATCGCAGGGCTTAAAAGGTCAAAAGAATTTAACTGGGATATTACAGCAAGGGAAACTGTCCGTGTCTTCAGAAAAATTTGCGGTAAAGTCTAAACACACACAGTTCAACTAATTTTTTCATGGTTCACAGATTCCCAGGCGGATGCATATTAAGCCCTGTCTCTTTGTTTGCTCTTGTCAGTAACATTAATGAATGGCATTATCCTACCCTTTTAGTAAATCCCTATGGAAAGGAACAATAATGAAGAAGAAGATCCTCTGCGTGGTGGGCACCAGACCGGAAGTAATAAAGATGGCTCCGGTTATATATGAACTCCGGAACAGATCCTGGTCTAAGGTTTTAGTTCTGGCAACTGCCCAGCATAGGGAGATGCTGGATCAGATGATGAAGGTGTTCCATCTGGAAGCGGACATTGACCTGAATGTAATGAAACACAATCAAAGCCTATCGGAACTTACAGCCAATCTGGTCCAAAAATTTGACCGTGTTTTCAGCACGGAAAAACCCGACTTGGTTCTGGCTCAGGGAGACACCACAACCGTAGCAATGGCAGCTCTAGTAGCCTTCTATCACAAAGTGCCATTCGGCCATGTAGAAGCTGGCCTAAGATCCGGGGATTGCTATAATCCATTTCCAGAAGAAATAAATAGACGCCTTACGGCTCAAATGGCACAGTGGCATTTCGCTCCAACCAGGAGGGCAAAGGACAACCTTCTTAAAGAGGGAATACCCGAAACCAATATATTTGTAACAGGAAACACTGTTATTGATGCTCTGTTTTTTATGCTGGCAAAACGTAACAATGCAACAAACCTTGGCATTGATGATAGTAAAAAACTTATTCTTGTCACAGTACACAGAAGAGAAAGTTTTGGGCGTCCCATGGAGAACATTTTGTCGGCTATATCCTTACTGGCACGGGAGTTTAACGACATTTCTATTGTTATACCTGTTCACCCTAATCCAAACGTAAGAAAGTTAGTTTACAACAAACTGAACAACCAGAAAAATATTGATATTGTAGAGCCTCTAAACTATGAAGATTTTATTCATGTACTGAGCAAAGCATACCTGATTTTGACAGATTCTGGTGGCATTCAGGAGGAAGCTCCCGCTCTGGGCAAACCAGTGCTAGTTCTGAGAGAAAAAACTGAAAGACCTGAAGCCATTGAAGCGGGGGTTGCCAAATTGGTAGGGACTAAAACGGAAAAAATTGTAAAAGAAACGGCAAAATTATTGAATGACACCAAAGCTTACAGAGAAATGGCAAAGGGGATTTCACCTTATGGTGATGGACGGGCTGCAATTCGGATTGCCGACATTTTAGAAACAATGTTAGCAGAATGAAGGTTCTTCTGGTAGCTTATTCGTATCCACCTATACAAGAAGCCCAGTCTTTTAGATGGTATTATTTATCTGAAGAGCTGGCAAAGGCTGGAATTTGTATTGATGTAATCACAATCAAATACGCAAAAATGAACGAAGCCTGTATTAATCTCCACAAAAATATTACATGTAAGCGGATTTTTCCCGGTCCTTTTGAGTACCTGTCGCTTGGAATACGCTCCAGTTTAAATCTTGATATTACTCCAGATGCCAAGATAAGAAAAACTCTTTGGTTCAAACTTATGCAACAATCGTATGTATTCGGAAGAAAATTTACCAATTATTTTATTCCCGGAGACATACGAACAGAATGGTTCCCTTTCGTTGCCAGATATGCTTATAAAAGGGCATGCACGGGTAATTACGATTTCCTTATAACTTCGCAGGAACCCCCTGTTGATAGTTTTGTGGGGTTATTTGTGAAAAGAAAACTTCCCTGTATGAAATGGATAGCAGACATTGCTGACCCTTTAACGGCAGTATATTACCCCAGATGGAGACGCATAATAGACGAATTTCTGGAATACAAAATTTTGACAAAAGCAGATGCTGTTATAACCACCTGCGAAAGTATTATCAGACATTTTGAAAGTAAATACAAAATTAATAGAAAAAAATTTCATGTCATCAATCAAGGATTCGACCAAACCCTCCCCAGAAAGAAACGAAAAAATAACATATTCACCATAGTTTACAGTGGTACATTTTACAAAGAGTTTCGTGACCCTATAAACCTCTTTAACGCCTTAAAGGAACTTCCTATTCCCTATAAATTTGTTATATTGGGCAGAAATGAGTCCTTTCTACCTTTTATGAAACAATTAGGAAACAAGTGCAGCTTTTTGGGTTTTGTGCCCCATTTTCAAACACTCGAATACCAGCGTAATGCGGATGTACTAATACACCTTGGAAACAAACAGGCAGAACAGATTCCGGGAAAGTTTTTTGAATACCTGGGCTCAGGTGTACCGATATTAAGCATTGTTTACAACGATAATGATGAAACGGCACATTTAACCAGGAAACTTGGAGTAGGATTAGTTTGTAGAAATGAGAAAGATGAAATAAAAGATGCGCTTATGTACCTATACCAAGCCTGGAAAGAAGGTAAAGTAAACGAATTTTTTAACCCTCACATTAAACAAATCAATAATTTTTCATGGCAAAACTCGGCGAGAAAATTATTGAACCTATTGAATCTACTGAACACCACGAAAACAAGCTCTAAATGACGTTCCAGGACGTTTCCAACCGTATGGAATAATACCGATAGCATATAAAAGAACACCTCCACCTCTGCCATCACCACAAACCATAATCGGACAATCTATGTGCTACAAAAACCGGACAATTAATGTGTTGCTGACAGGCTCAACATTTGACCTTGACAAAATGTAATTTCTGCTTATAGATGGATTCCACATGGAAGGGTGTACAAAGAAGGTCAAACAAATAGAAGTTTTCCAGGGGAGCAATAATCCAAGTCCAGATTTTATAAACATTAGGCGAATGACATCGGGTTTTTCTAAAATGGAACGGGGATTCCTGAAATTGCCGTAAGAACAACATCCTGCCGATCGGTAGGGATGCACATGTACGAAGAATACAACGAGATTCGTAAATAAAAGAATTGCTTCGTTGAGAAACGAAAGTGTTCGAAAGGGAAATGGGGAAGTTATTCCGTTTCGGGCATGGGTGTTTGGGTTTTATAGGGGCGCTGAGGTGTGCTTGTAAATAAGGGTAATTCTTTCTTACTCCCTGAGGATACCATGTTTGCGGTGTGGACAGGTATTGGTGTGCTTGAGAAGGATGTTCTCGGGGCGTACAGGAGGTGGGAAGCATCTGAACAATACCACAGTGAGGTCAAGACGGAGATAGGGATTGAACGATTTCCTTCCGGTAAGTTCTCAACGAATCACCTTATTCTTCTACTTGCCATGCTGGTTTACAATATTCTTCGATTTATAGGAAACGACCTTGCTAATAGGCGTCTTTTTGGTCTTCGTAAGGCGACTCGCCGCAGAGTGAGAACGGTTATTCGATATTCTATGTACATGGCAGCCATGGTGGTAGTTCATGCAAGACAGACTGTTTTGAAACTGAAGACCCATAAGGATTTGTATGCTAGTTTTTGTCGTTTGTATGCATTGTGTCGTACATAGAGCTTTGATTCGGCTTCCGTTTGTTACTGTTAAGACCATAGGTGTAGTGTGTACTCAAAGGCTCTTTTGGTCGTAAAAAAGGAAAAAATATACATTTATTGTATTGCTAAGTAATGACATGAGGCTCAATATTTTGAGCTGAAGAATAAAAACTCCAGATTTTTGAACCGAAAATGCCAAAATGAACGAATATCACTACAAATTTCACAGGTTCAGGCTCCAGATTTTAGAATCGAAAATACTAAAATGTAGTAAGGAGGTATTAAAATGTTAAGGACGAAGTTTATAATAATTTTCCTGGTATTTCCTTTATTTCATTTTTTTGTTTCCAATTATTGTTATGCAGATACTCAGGAAGCTTGGAAAAAAGTGGATGATACGTTCGATGTGCCTCTATATCCATGGAAAGACAAAGAAAAGAGAATAAAGAGCGATTATGATTTTAAGATTTTAAAGTTTTCTCAAGGTTCTTTTTACTGTCATGACTCTAGTTCCGCTGACTGTAGTTTTGTTATAGAATTTAAGTATCTGGGGAATGATAAAATAAATATCTATGGATTTTTAGTAGATGAAAAGTTAAATTCTCTTGATACAGTTTCTAAAAAAGATGTGAAGTATGGAGATATTGTCCACTTTAATTTTAACTTAAATTATGTGAATTTCTCAAGTAATTTTAAGGAAGTTTATTTGATTTTAGTTTACCAAAAAGAAATAAATTATTTGCCTGACAAATATGGTTTTCTTTTGTTTTATCCGGTATATTTGCTAAATCATGGTCTGAAAGGCCGTGATAAGTATGTTGTAACATCGTTATTACAAAATCTCTCTTCTTCAATCATAGGTATTAGGGCATTATATGATGTTTATAACCTTTATGAGGGGTATGATGTCGAAGGTGAAAAGTTTGTTCTTAGTTATTTAGCGGATTATATAAAAAATATGGGCGTCTCTATTTTGTCATTAGTCTGGGAACCTTCTGCTTATATTTTTACGGCGTTAGATATAGCTTCAGCTCCTGATGCTGGTTATGACTTGCTTAATTTGGCAGTTAATGCAGGAGCAAAAATAATGTGCGAGAGTGCCTTTGATGATCTATTTTCTGCTTTTAAAGTTCTCTATAACATCATAGAGAAGGTACTTGAGTGTTACAATAATGACCATGAGTTATTGAAAAGTTATATTAGCATGATAGACAGAATCGCAAATAAAATTTATACATATTATTGTGAAGGTTTTTATTATGACACACAGTGCCCGAATAGTCTCACTGAAGGAATGATCAATAAATTAGTCAAGCTATCTCAGAGCATGTATAATGTATCTTGCAGTGTTATGCAAATCATTGAATATATTTCTGAACGATATTGGAAATCATCAGATGCAAAAGATTGCCGAATAAGTTCTTTTTTTTGCAATACGGCATGTGCAAACTCGATTAATTTCACTCAACCCAGCACGCCTTCGGTAAGTGGTCCATCTAGCGGTAATGTGGGACAGAGTTTGAGTTTTACGGCTTCGGCCACGGATCCTGATGGGGACAGCATAAGCTACAGGTTTGACTGGGGAGATGGAAGTGTGTCCAGCTGGGGCAGTGGGACGCAGAGTCACAGCTGGAGTAGTCCTGGGAAGTACTGTGTGAAGGCGCAGGCAAAGGATGAGCATGGAGCTACCTCAGGATGGTCCGGTTGTAGATATGTGAACATATCTCAGCCCAATCGTGCTCCCAGCACGCCTTCGGTAAGTGGTCCATCTAGCGGTAATGTGGGACAGAGTTTGAGTTTTACGGCTTCGGCCACGGATCCTGATGGAGACAGTATAAGCTACAGGTTTGACTGGGGAGATGGAAGTGTGTCCAGCTGGGGCAGTGGAACGCGGAGTCACAGCTGGAGTAGTTCCGGGAAGTACTGCGTGAAGGCGCAGGCAAAGGATGAGCATGGAGCAGTTTCGGATTATTCCTCATGCAAATACATACAAATCGATTGTCCAAAACCGAACTCGCCGACTCTTTCGAGTCCGTCCAATGGGGCTACGGATGTGTCGACCAGGCCGACATTGGAGTGGAATTCGGTATCCGGTGCAACGTCCTATGAGGTATGGTTGTGCACGAGTAGCAGTTGCAGTTCTGCCTATCTGAGCAAGACAACGAGTTCGACGTATTGGAAGGTGGATCAAAAATTGTCGGAAAATAGAACCTACTACTGGAAGGTTCGTGCGAAGAATGGCTGTGGTTGGGGTTCATGGTCGAGTGTGTGGAGGTTTACGACGAAGTGTTCCAAGCCAGATGCGCCTTCTCTTTCGAGCCCGTCCAATGGGGCTACGGATGTATCGACCAGGCCAACATTAGAGTGGAATTCGGTATCTGGTGCAACGTCCTATGAGGTATGGTTGTGCACGAGCAGCAGTTGCAGTTCTGCCTATCTGAGCAAGACAACGAGTTCGACGTATTGGAAGGTGGATCAAAAATTGTCGGAAAATAGAACCTACTACTGGAAGGTTCGTGCGAAGAATGGCTGTGGTTGGGGTT
>JALXAE010000259.1 GCA_026992355.1 Syntrophobacterales bacterium
TGCTACTATAATCAAAATGTTAACGAAAACAAGGTTTTAAAAATAGAAAAGCGGACACTCAATTGTGCCCGCCAAAATTTTTAACCTTTTCAATACTAAATAAATTTAGAATTTTTTGTTTATAATTGTTTTTTTCAGCTCCGCAATGGCTTGGGTGGGGTTTAACTGCTTTGGGCATGCTTCAATACAATTTAAAATGGTATGACATCTCCAAACTCCATGCCTGTCATTGACTACCTCAAGCCTCTCATCCGCCCCTTCATCCCTCGAGTCAGCAATAAACCTCCAGGCCTTAAGCAAAGCAGCAGGGCCTAAATAATCAGGATCTGCCCAGAAACTTGGACAAGATGTGCTACAACAGGCACAAAGAATACATTCATAAAGCCCATCAAGTTTTTTCCTGTCTTCAGGGCTTTGCAAACGTTCCCTATCCGAAGGAGGTGGAGTTTTTGTAATAAGGTAAGGTTTAACTATATAATATTTCTTATAAAAATCAGTAAAATCCACTATGAGATCCTTAATTACAGGAAGAGATGGTAAAGGTTGAATAACAATGGGAGGTTTTAGATCTTCAATGTGGGTTATACAGCTAAGCATATTAACACCATTGATATTTAAACCATCTGAGCCGCAAACACCTTCACGACAAGAACGTCGGTAGGCCAAAGTACTATCTTGCTCCCAGCGAATCTGGTTTAAGCCATCTAAAACCATCATACCGGGCCGACGAATCTCCACCTGGTAGTCCTTATAGTAAGGTTTCTTGTCTTTTTCAGGATCATATCTAAAGATCGTGAAAGTTACAGTCTTAGCCATTTGAACTCTCCCCTCTTATCAATCCCCAACTCAAAATCAGTACACTCGCTCTTTAGGTTCAAAGGTTGGAACGGTTAGAGGCTTTAATCTCACCGGCTTATAATCGAGCCTTATAGAACCATCTTCTTCCAGATAAGCAAGGGTATGCTTTAACCAATTGGCATCATCTCGATTGGGATAATCATCTCGGTAATGAGCACCTCTGCTTTCAGTCCTGGCCAAAGCGCCTTCAACTATAGCCTTAGCACAATCAAGCATATGCCCAAGTTCCAATGTTTCAATGAGATCTAAATTGTAAACCTTGCTTTTGTCTTCAATGCCAACATTTTTAAAACGTTCACATAACTTCCTTATAATTTCCTTTTGTTCAGCCAGGGTTTCTTCTGTTCTGAAAACACCGCAATTTCGCTCCATAGTTATTTTCAACTCTTCCCATATAGGCCCCATGCGCTCTTCACCACCACCATCAAAAAGATTTACAATCTCCTCAATACCTTCCTTGCCAGGTTCATCAGGTAAAGACACATGCTCAGACATGGATTCAACAAACTCTACCATCTTTTGACCACCAACCTTTCCAAATACCATAATGTCAAGGAGGGAATTGGAACCGAGGCGATTTGCACCATGGACAGAAACACAGGCACACTCACCAGCAGCATAAAAGCCTTTCACAACGGATTCTTTGCCGCTCATATCTCCAATAACCACTTCGGCAAATCGGTTAGTAGGAATTCCCCCCATGGAGTAGTGTGCAGTTGGAGTTACCGGAATTGGCTCTTTTGTACAATCTATACCAGCAAAAACGTAAGCAAGTTCCCATATACCTGGAAGCCTTTCATGAATCAGGTCAGCTCCCAGATGATCAAGTTTCAACAAAATGTAATCGCCCTCTGGGCCGCATCCTCTGCCGTTTCTCATTTCTTCAGCCATAGCTCTAGACACAACATCTCTAGATGCCAAATCCATAACCGTAGGAGCATAGCGCTTCATGAATCTTTCGCCGTCCTTATTCACCAAATATCCGCCTTCACCTCGAACTCCCTCGGTTATAAGATTTCCCACCCCGTAAATACCGGTTGGATGAAACTGTACAAACTCAAGGTCTTCAACAGGCAAACCTGCCCTCAAAGTCATGGAAACGCCATCTCCAGTATTTATATGAGCATTCGACGTCGTTCTATAACACCTCACATAACCACCCGTTGCAAACATAGTGGCTTTGGCATGAAATATATGAAAACCACCGTTCACGATATCCCATGCCAATACCCCCACTATGTATCCCTCATTTTGAATAAGTTGAAGTGCGAAAAACTCATTATAGAATGTCACTTTATTTTTTACGCATTGTTCATACAAAGTATGAAGCATAGCGTGGCCGGTACGGTCAGCAGCTGCACAGGTCCTGGAAATAGGATTTTTTCCGAAATCTTTGGTTTGCCCTCCAAAACGTCTTTGAAATATTTTTCCATCATCAAGCCTGCTAAAAGGCATACCCATGTGTTCCAGCTCAATAACAACTTCCGGCGCCATTCTGCACATAAACTCAATTGCATCCTGGTCTCCCAGATAATCACTTCCCTTTACCGTATCAAACATGTGCCATATCCAGTCGTCAGGCTCAGCATTTCCAAGAGAAGCAGCGACACCACCCTGAGCAGAAACAGTATGAGATCTTGTGGGGAATACCTGACTTATTACCGCTGTATCAACGGCTTTCGATGCTTCCAATGCAGCCCTAAGACCAGCCCCACCGGCACCTACAATGACCACATCATGTCTGTGTATCACTACATCAATATTTTGTGCTCCCATGGTTATATACACTCCTCCAAGGTACTTGAAATTTCACAATATCTAAAGGCTAATAAGTGTTAGAAAACCAATAACGAAAAAGGCAATTCCCAAAACCCACAAAGCCCCTACGAGAACGGCCCTAACGGAAGATGCATGAACGTAATCATCTATTATCAACTTAAATCCGTTAATCGCATGATAAACAGCAAACACCAAAAATACGATGTCAAAAACCTTCCATACGGGCGACGATAAACGAGCCATCACTTTCTCGTAGGTAAGTGGTGGCTCTGTCAGAAAGTGGAGCACAACAAAGTGAGTAAAAAGACCTATCAACAAGACAACTCCGGAAATCCTTTGGAAATACCAATCAAAAGCTCCGCTTCTGCCCGAACCAAAATACTTTCCAAGCATTATCCTAAACCTCCTTGACTAATGCCCCAAAGCAGCCTTTATCATAGGTATAGCCCCAACTATTACCAAAATCATGGATACAACAAAGGTGGCATACACCGCCTTTCTGAACAGCTCCCGCCTGGCAAGATTTCCATAGTCAATGAACACGACTCTAAGCCCGTTAATAGCATGGTAAACCACCGTGCCTAACAATCCAATTTCTAGTAAATGGAATAGAGGAGACTGAACTACCGCCATTACGCCGTTAAAGGCTTCTTCTCCTTTTGAAAGATGATGTATCACCCATACGTGTAAAAACAAATACCCCCCCAATAATACACCGGTGATTCTGTGTAATATCCATGCCAAATAACCTGGATGTAACCTGTAACGTTTTTTCGGCTGAAAAACTCTTTTCATCAATACACCTCCTGGTTACACACGAGCATATTGCTTAACACCGTCTATGTACAAATCTCCACCGTAAATATCGTTAGCAACAACAAGAGGCATGTCCTTGACTTCAAGCCTCCTTATGGCTTCCGGTCCTAGTTCAGGATAAGCAACAACCTCGGCAGACAATATACTTTGAGACATCAAAGCGCCTGCACCACCGATGGCAGCAAAATATACAGCCTTATACTTTTTTATAGCCTCCTTGACTTCGTCACTGCGAGTACCCTTGCCAATCATCCCCTTAAGTCCATTGGCAATAAGGAGTGGAGCATAAGGGTCCATTCTATAGGCAGTCGTAGGTCCTGCAGCTCCTATTGGTCTTCCTGGCGGCGGAGGAGAAGGTCCCATATAATAAATCACCTGTCCTTTCAAATCGAAAGGAAGTTCCTCGTCAGCTTCTATTAGTTCCACGAGTCGTTTATGTGCAGCATCTCTTGCGGAATAAATGATTCCGCTGAGTAATACCCTTGTGCCTATACGAAGCTTTTCAACATCTTCATCCTTTAGTGGCGTGGTAAGCTTTACTACATCCTGCATCCTATAACTCCACTTCTTTGTGTCTTGCTGCATGGCATTGGATGTTTACCGCAACCGGCAAACTGGCAATATGACAAGGCATCATGTTTACATGAACTGTAAGAGAGGTAACATAACCGCCCAGGCCCTGAGGACCAATCCCAAGTTTATTTATTTCCTCAAGTAATTCCTGTTCAATTTTAGCTATTTCCGGATCAATACTGGGTTCTCCCACAGGACGAAGGAGGCTTTTCTTGGCAAGAATTGCAGCCTGCTCAAAGGTTCCACCAATGCCGACTCCAATTATTGTAGGAGGACACGGATTAGGCCCAGATTCTCTTACGCGCTCAACAACAAACTTCTTAACTCCCTCTATGCCAACAGCCGGAGTCAACATGGTTACCCTACTCATGTTTTCACTACCACCACCCTTGGGCGCAACTATGATCTTAAGCTTATCGCCAGGAACAACATCAAAATGAATCACTGCCGGGGTGTTATCACCAGTGTTTTTCCTTGAAAAACAATGACATATTGACTTTCTCAGGTAGCCTTTTTCATACCCTTGTCTGACCCCCTCCGTTATGGCATCCCTGAGAGAACCACCAACCACATGCAGGTCTTGACCTATTTCAACAAAAACAACAGCATAGCCCGTATCCTGACAAATAGGAATCTTTTGCTCTCGAGCTATTCGGGCATTTTCCAACAGACGCTTCAAAATATCCTTGCCCGTAGGTGAAACCTCCAGTTCAATGGCCCTTTCAAGTGCGGCAATTACATCATCACCAAGTTCAGTATTAGCCTTAATGCAAAGCTCTTCCACAGCATTTGTTACCAAACTGACATCTATCTCTCTCATTGGTGAGCCAACCTCCAGGAAACAAAAAAACAAACCACAGCAGTATAAGCTTGGAAAAGAAACTTCCACCGTCGTGCTTATTAGCCCAGCCGATGAACTTTGTCAAATAAACTTCAGAAACACAAAAAGTGCAAAAAACTAATAAGGGTTTACATAGATGTTTTGCATGCACATATTGAAAAACAGAATAGCACAAAAAACAAGGAGTAAGAGTGACACAACTTGCTGTTGCAAAGACTCATGAAGGGATTGTCATTGGTATAGATAGTAAAGCCGTTTATTATTCCGATGACAAAACCTGTACTTGTATTAATAATATTCAAAAAATCCAGAAAATAGCCCCTGAGGTAATAGTTGCAATTGCTGGTTCAGGCCATGGCATCCGTCTTGCCGAAGCTTTAAAGCAACACATTGCTAATTGCGGTTATTGGAACTATTCTGATGTTGTAAGACGATCTTTACTATTCCTTCGAGATCAGCTCCCAACAGTTCAATTGCGGTTAAGTGAAGAATCTAAACATCGAAACTTGGAGCGATTTTACTTTGTCTTTATGGGAAAAAACTACAGAGACTCCAAGATTTCACCAACCATACATGCTCACATTATGCTCTCGGAGGAGCTTAACTCACCGATAAGGTGTCTTGAAATTGCTAGCGTACTTACAATCCCACGGCAGCTGGGATTAGAATTCTCTTTATTAAAAGCTGTGAACCAAAACAAATCGATATTTCATATACGAAACATTATACTAAATTACATGAGAAAACTAGCAGGCAATCTAGATGACGTTGGTCCCCCATACCAGTTTGTAATAGTATCGGATACCGGTATTGACATTCAATGTATTGATGAATGAGGCCGCTTTAATTCTGGTTTGTTATTTTTGGTCAAAAAGGATGCCCATGAAACATAGGTTATGAAATGGGGTGTCCAGCGAAAATCTAGCTTACCCTCTTTTTTCTCCGTTACAAAAAGCCCATCAACATCGTGGACTCCTCCCAGAATTTTGTATCCCTCTGTGGCGCCAACAACCATTATAGCAGTAGCAAGCCCATCAATAAAAGCTGTATCGTCCCCAACAAGAGTAACACTCGCGGTCTTCCTCACAGTAAATCCGGTTCTAGGATCAACTATATGCGTGTATCTGACCCCGTCTTTTATCAAAAATCTTTCATAATCTCCTGAAGTCACAACTGCCTTGTTTTCAACCTCCAGAATTGCAATGAGCTTGTGGTGCTGTCTTGGGTGCTGAATGCCAACCCTCCACAGCTCACCCCCCACAGCACGGCCAAGAGCATATATGTCTCCACCGGCATTTACCAATGCACCTTTAATTCCATTTCTCTTCAGGTAATCAACAATCCTATCTACAATATAGCCCTTGGCTATCCCACCAAGATCGATAGCCATTCCTTTCCTTTTAAAGTGGATAGTATGGTTCAAAGCATCCAGCTCGATGTTTTGCCAACCAACCAAACCAATGGCCTCATCAAGCTTTTTTCTGTCCGGGATTGTAAATTTATTGGCTTTATAAATTGGCCACAACCTCAATAAAGGTGCCACGGTAATATCAAAAGCTCCGTGGGAAATTCTGCTTATAGCCAAAGATTTCTTAATAACCCGCTCCAAGTCTTTGCTTATAACGACCGGTTCCGAAAAAGCCTTCATGTTAACCTGAGAAATCTCACTATTCGAATTATGAGAATTCATTTGGTCGGCAAGTTTTCTGGCGAGTACAAAGGACTTATCAAGAAGATGCTTTGCTTTGCCTGGATCTCTGCAAACAATTTGAATACTTACAACCGTATCCATCAAGAGTTCATCTCGCCTGAAAATCCTCTTTTTTTGCTGAAAAGTGCAGGAAATACTGGACAGACATACAACAACTAGCACAAAAAAATACAAAGGGCGGGAAAAAACTCTTGTGGACCTATTTTGTTTCGCTATCAGAATATTTTGTCTCCTCAAAATAACTCTCATGAGGCCTTAAGGTAATGTCTCCTTCCACAACAATTCGCACATTGTATTTATTCTCCAACCCCATAATTTCCTTACGCTTCTCGTTTAAAAGATAAAAAGCTATTTCCGGACAAGCTCGAACTTTTAATGTTTCAAAAATTCCACCCGAAACCTCGATCTTGTTCCATATTTTGCGCATCAAAGCAAGAGATGCTGCCTCAACTGTTTGGATCAACCCATTGCCCTTACAAAAAGGGCAAGCCCTATACGAACCAGATTGCACATTCAAACCGATATGCTGTCTGGATATTTCCAAAAGACCAAATTTTGAAATTCGTCCTAAGTTAACTTTTGCTTTATCTTTGCGACATTCCTGCTTCAGAGTCAGCTCTACCTTACGCTTATGAACAGGATTCATCATGTCTATAAAATCAATTACAATAAGTCCTCCCAGGTCTCTTAATCTTAGCTGCTTTGGTATTTCCACAGCTGCTTCCAAATTTACTCTGTAAGCTGTCTCTTCAATATCATCTTCCAAAGTGGCCTTGCCAGAGTTCACATCTATAGCAACGAGGGCTTCTGTGGGTTCAATAACAATATAGCCACCTGACGGTAAATTAACACGTTTCTTAAATATCTGTTCAATCTGTTTTTCTATTCCATAACTACTAAAGAGAGGGGAATTGTTTTTGTAAAATTCAACGATATTTGCATGCCTAGGGCTTATGATCTTCAAAAAGTCTTTCACTTCGTAGAAAAAGGCCTTTTGATCAACTATGATCTTCTTGATGTTCGCATCGAAATAATCTCTAAGAACCCTGATAATTAAACTGCGTTCTTTATAAATAAGTGCTGGAGCAGGAGTTTTTTTGGTTCTTTCTATAATATTTCGCCAGATTTTTAGAAGATATTTTAAATCTTTAAGAATATCCCGTTTTGGCTGTCCCGCAGCAGCAGTTCTTATAATTAGCCCAGTTTCCTCTGGTAACTCCACGCTTCTTAATATCTCTTTAAGTCTCTCCTTTTCTCTTTCATCCCCAATTTTTCGAGACATTGTTCTAGTAGGATTTCCGGGCATTAAAACAACATACCGGCCAGCAAGGGAAATATACGTGGTTAAGGCTGCTCCTTTGTTTCCAACGGCCTCCTTAGTAATCTGGACAAGAACCTCCTGCCCCGGAACCAAAAGATCTTGAATTCTGGGTTCTCCTTTAGGTTCCACAATGAAATATTCGGGATGAATTTCATCAAGTGGAAGAAATCCCTTCTTATCTGCGCCATAATTTACAAAGGCAGCCTGTAAGGATGGTTGCACTTGCTCTACAATTCCTTTATAAATATTACCAATGGACTTGGCCAAAGACGCAGTTTCTATAAAAAAACCCTCAAGAGAAAAACCTTCAACGATAGCAACCCGGCATTCCTCCGGATGTACCGCATTTATCAAAAGAATCCGATCAGACATTCAATTATACCTTGATTTTGATCGTTTCTGATATTGGTAAGCTTGATACAAAAAGGTCTTCAGAGCAAGATCTCGGTTTGGCTGGACAGAGCCATCGTAAGCCATATCCAAGTAAGGGACATTATATTTGGTGAGAACCGGTTTCAAAATGGCAGAACATATTGTACTGGGCATACAGGTAAAGGGAAAAACGTTAATAATACCATCAAACCCCTCTTTTATATATTCAATGGCACCTCCAATACTAAGAGCTGCTTCAGTCCCAATATCAAAAGAAAAAAGATTTTGCCTTTTAAGGTGTCTTTCAATTACCCATATTGAATGGTCCGGTTGAATATCGAGATACTCCAATGCTCTATTATACACCTGGCGTTGTCTGAAGGCTTGCCATCCTATTTCAAGTACTTGAGACAACCACTTACGGACGTATTCTGTAAGCTTATGTCGAGATTTATTATGCCATGCCTTCCTTACCTTTATATTTAATTTTCTGAGACCCTCAAAGCTTATAAAATTTATCCATTCAGCAAGAGAAGCATCCACCACCTCTCCACCATGCCGCTCAATTTCACGTATCAAGTTTTGGTTGCTGGCAGGATGGGTCCTTAAGTAAATTTCGCCTACTATACCAATTCGAGGTTTTCTTGGAATCTGCCCATCAAGGAGCCGCGCAGCAGCACAAGCAGTATCACCAACCAGATTAAACATTTCATCAAACGGGAGTCGAGGCCCTTCATTTACTATAAGTTCCTGCATTTGAGAAAGGGCATCGAGTATAAGCGCATCCGTGCTACCCGACTTCAATTCATAGGGTCTTACACGCCATGTAATTCTATCAAAAACATCGGCAATAACCGATGCAACATAGGCAAGTTTTCTAAACACAGAAGCATCTTCCGGCGGGAGAATTCCGTCTGTGGAATAGGCATCCCCTGTAGACAAATAGGCAATACGAATGTCCTTAAACTCAGGAAATTGGTCAAGCACTAATCTCTGAAGTTTATTGTACATGCCAAAACGACAGGGACCGTCGGACTCAGGCAAAAAATATACATACCTTTGAGGGTCAAAAAAAGATCCCAGTCTCTCCTTTTCCTTCCTGAGAAAATAAAGAACATCCCCAAGAGTAACCTGGCACGGAAAGCATTCTTTGCCCGAGGTAAACTCCTTTCCGAGATCCAAACCAACATAAGTATCCATGACTACGGCATCCACATCAAAAGCCCTGAAGCAAGATGCAAGCAATCTAGCTCCAAAAGGAGCCATATCAGGAACCAGGAGTTTTTTCCCTTTCAAGTTAAACTTTCCAACTTCTGAATGAAATCGCTGGAAAATCGGGTGTTTTACTACTTCTCCCACTTGTTCCTCCGTATAGACTCTTTCATTTTACGAAACAGCTCTTTTCCCTTCCGATGGATACAATCTCTCTCCCGCTTCAATATTACTTACCACATTTTTGTAAGCCTCCACTCTTGTAAGAACTCCGGCTACCGCCGTATGTTCATCAAATTCCAGTACCAGTGCCGGTTTGTCTCTGAGAACATATCTGTAAAAATGTTCGATAAACGAGTCTGGACCACAACTAAAGTTAGTCAGATGCACTCCATACAGATGTTTGGTTTTTGCAATCTTTTTGGCCGCTCTTATGACTCTGGATCCAAACCCCCAGTACATACGAGGGAAGTCACTTATATCTTCTTCAGAAAGATCCAGAAAATCCAGGGTTATTGCTGTTATCCCTCTTTTTGCCAACTGCTTACCAAGTTGTAAATTGAGTCTATTATCATAGAGGTTGTAAGGCCTACCCGACAATACCCACACCGGATTGTCAGAGGAAGCCTTTTCAACCATCTGGTTTCCAATGGTCAAAAGATGCTGTCTAAAATTTTGATAGGTATTCCACGCACCAAACACAGCTTTTTCAATCCTTTGCCTGTCAATCCCGAAAATCTTCCCTATTTTTTTATGTAAAACATGGGTTAACCAATCAGGACCTTCCTTAAAATAAACGGTTGGACTTACAATCCTACTTGAAGGAATATCAAGGGCCCACTTTGTAATGTACTGACTGCTTTCAACCAGAGGACAGAAAAAACTAGCCTCATTGTCGGAGTAGGCTGGCATGTTAATAACCGTCGGTAAAAAAAGAACATCTACTTTATCCTTTAGCCATCTTACATGACCATGAAAAACTTTAACCGGGAAGCAGGTTTCAGCCGTAACACTTTCTATTCCCATCTTGGATATCTGGTAATCAGTAAGCTTACTAAGAAACACCTGAAAGCCAAGTTCCCTGAAAAAGGGCGTCCAAAAAATAGACCATTCCCAGAAATGCAAGCCCAGCGGAATGCCCACGACAGGTAAAGATTGTTTACCTGAAGAAACCCTTCCAGGTTCAACGTCCAAATCGAGCATAACTTTGAAAAAGAGTTCATTTCTTTTCGAAATACAGTCTTCTGAACGGGGACCGTCATAGTAAGTTATCTCATACCTGCCGCAATCTCCTCCCCAAATACTCTTCCTTCCCGCAAAGTTATAAATCTTCAACTTGCATTCATTGTGACACTTCGGGTCTGCCCTGCAAATCGTTTCTTTATAGGAAACTTCTGACGAGGCCATTATACTCAGATTACGCTTTTTGGGAGCAATCTGTCCACTTTCAAACATTTCCTTAACCAAAAGAGCCGCACCAAAAGCCCCCATGACCTCTCTGTGTTTAGGAATTATTATGGCTTTTTTGAGAACTCTTTCAAAAGCAGCTACAATTCCCTTGTTAAGAGACGGCCCTCCCAAAAACATTATACGATTACCTATGAAACGTTTTCCCACCACCCGGTTAAGATAGTTATGAACAATGGCGTAACATAATCCGGCGATGAGATCTTCTCTAGCAGCACCTTTCTGAGCATAACCAACAAGATCAGATTCCATAAACACTGTGCATCTTTCAGCCAGATGTATGGGGCTTTTTGAGGACAGGGCAATCTCCTGAAATTCGCCTACAATGTTTATTTTCATCTTACTGGCTAGTTCATGGAGAAAGCTTCCCGTACCGGCAGCACACACCTTGTTCATATCAAAGTCAATGGGATGAGTCTTATCTATACGAATATATTTGCTGTCTTGGCCACCTATCTCAAAAATAGTATCAACATAAGGATCAAAAGCCACAGCTCCCTTTGCATGGGCTGTTATCTCATCTATAACCAGATCAGCATCAAGAAAATCCCCCACCACATTCCGTCCAGACCCAGTAGTTGCTAGACCAAGTATTTCACAGCGGCCATCCGAAGCTTCCAACAATGTCTTTAGAAGATGCTGAGCAACCTCAATGGGTTTTCCACGGGTAGGAACGTAACACTTGTGTATAATGTTTCCATTAAGATCGACAAAAGCATACTTGGTTGTGGTAGAGCCAATATCAACTCCAAGAAAACCCCTCCATTCCCTAGTGGAAGAAACATCAATGGAATTGTCTGGATCAAACTTTGTCCACTCTAACTTGAGAGGCTCCGCTCTAGGAAATTCGTATCTTTCCTCCTGTTCTGTACCATCACCAAACAGCTTTTTTCCACGTCCATAGTTTGGCTTTTTCTGCCAGTTCCTTTCAAGGGCAATTAGTCCTACCCCAATAGCCCCTATGGAAGTGTGGTGAGGTGGAACTATTAATGATGGAAAATACTTTTTAAAGGCCTGCACCTGCAAGGTATTGCTAGCCATACCACCGATAAACACGATCGGTTCTCGTATCTGCCGGTTTCCAACAATATTGCTTATGTAATTAGCAGCATTCCCAAAGTGAAGTCCTGCTATGATGTTCGGAAGAGGCTCTCCTTTGTTTTGAAGGTGAATCATATCCGACTTTGTAAAAACCGTGCACCTACACGCAACAGGTGCAGGGGATTCACTTTGGAGACCTAATTCAATGAAATCCTGTAGTACCTTCTGGAGCTTGTCCTGAGATATGTCAACACCGGTACCATATATAGCGTGAGCGAGTCGTTCAGCCTGCTGATCTATAAACGATCCGGTACCGGAAGCGCATGGAGAATTTATATTAAAATCTTCCAAATACCAGCCATCTTCGGAATAGCCTATCTGAAAGAGTGCAGCATCCTGTCCACCAATGCTAATGATGCTTCTTACCCCAGGAACAACCTTTATGGTTCCAACCACCTGAGCAATCGTTTCAACTTCA
>JALXAE010000260.1 GCA_026992355.1 Syntrophobacterales bacterium
AAAAGAGTTTCGTCAGGGACATCACGGCTAGCATCGAAGGACTGAATAGCCCTCCGTTCCGTAATACCTTCTAATAGGTCCATAAAAACTCCTTTTCTTTTTTTGAAAGTCTTTACATGTTCCGGAACATTTTCATAAACCGGGATTCTTATGGAAAGGCTATTATTTTTGGGACCACTTGTTTTGTCTTTCTTTTATTTGCCTTCCTTCGCCTGGATACACAATGCGTTCGTTCTCTGCGGTTGGGTTCGTAACTTTCGGGACCTTGTCCACCCGGGGATTAGGGCCTTCCATGGTCACGGACGATGGGCTGGTATCCAACATAAGAGGTGTTTTCCTTAAATTAATTTCCGGTACTGACCAGCTGAACTCAATAGCTATACCATTAGGATCGAAAGAATAGAGGGATAGGATGAAACCATGATCTATCACTTCAGACACCCAGTAACCAGCAGTCTCCAGACGATCCTTTATTTCCCAGAGATCTTCTTTATCTTCGACGCCAATTGATACGTGATCAAAAGCAAATTTTCCTTTCACTGGGTAGCCATGATCTTTTTCTTCAAGGGGCTCTATGTCTGGCCACTCGAAGAAGGCAATCTTGTCATTTTCAGAGATTTCAAAGAAATAATGCCTGTAACCAGGTTTTCCCAACCCTAAGACTATATTCATGCCAAGCAGATCACGCCAAAAACGAATTGTTTTGTCCATATCTCCTGTAACGAGTGCCAGATGGTTAATACCGTTGTATTTCATTCTAGCTATTTCACTCGCCAGTGGTTAAATTTAATATCCTGTTGGTCATGAAAATAGTAAGAATATCGCCGTAAAAGTATAAACTTGTTTGCATTGAAAGGTAAAGTCTTTGTTTGTGATCGGTTGGAATGACCGGGCAATAGATGGTTGCTTTACATAAGCTTTGGATATCTATGTGAAAATATTTGTCATGAGGGTTAATCATGGAGGAAGTAAAAAAGATTTTTCCAGAAGAATTGGAGAAAATGTTAAATGACCTGCCAGGTGGTAGTCTCAAAATTTTGGATGTTCGACAGCCCTTTGAATATGAAGAACAACATATACCCGGGGCTGAATTAATCCCTCTGCCCGATCTTCCAGAACGATTGCATGAACTGGATAGGAATGTTCCATGGGTTGTGTACTGTAGAACTGGCCGTAGGAGTGAGATGGCATCCAAGATTCTGATGTCAGAAGGATTTAGCGATGTAAGCAATCTCATTGGTGGCATAACGGAATGGGTTCATGGAACAGCCAAGGGCAGTCCTGATTCGGGAATTGTTGTCTTTGATGATGTGCAAAATGTGCCAGATTTATTGGCAGTATCTTACGGTATGGAAAGGGAGTTACAAAAGTTTTATTCTCGCTTTGAAAAACTTGCAAAGGATTCTGAATTGAAGGAAGCCTTAAATAAACTCGCGTCTTTCGAAGAAAGTCACATGAAGGTTTTAAGCCATAAATACGAAGAACTTACTGATGAGAATCTAACTAATTCGATGGTGGAAGAAATTTTTAAACATCAGCTATTAGAGGGTGGTTTGGACGAGGAATTTATCAGTGGAGAGATCGAGAAATTTCAGAGCGATATATACAATCTTTTCGAACTTGCCCTTTCTTTTGAGGCTCAGGCATACGATTTATATATGCGCGCTTCAAGAAATGTTAAAGACGAAGAAGTTGCCTCTATGTGTCTGACTCTTGCCCAATCGGAGGGATACCATATGAAAATAGTTGGACGCCTTATGGATGCACATGTAGAATCTAACTCCCAATAACATTGTTAACTGTAGCTCAAAGGCAGAAAAACAATGAAATGGCAGTCTTTATTCCTTTTATGAAATCGTCCAGGTCGAATCTTTCATTAGGACCGTGGATATTGTCATCTGGCCTGCCGAATCCCATAAGTAATATTGGCTTTATTGAACAGATTTCAGCAAACATGTTTACAACAGGTATTGAACCACCCTCACGGATGAAAACTGGTTTTTTACCAAAACCCATTTCCAAGGCTTTAACGGCAGCTTTCATTGCGGGCAATTTCCTGTCTATCAATACAGGATTTGCCCCGTGTAACGTTTTGACGTAAACTTTTACCCCTGGCGGGGTAACCTTATTTATATACTCTAAAAATAGCTTGTTTATTCTCTCTCTTGTTTGATTGGGTACAAGCCTCATACTTATCTTTGCCCCGGCTTTTGCTGGAATCACCGTTTTTGCACCTTCTCCTTGATAACCACCCCATATGCCATTTACATCAAGAGTTGGTCTAATGGTTTTGCGTTCGAGTGGTGTGTAGCCTTTTTCGCCAAAAAGAACATCTGTTCCAAGTAGTTCTTTTAATCCCGCCTCATCGAAGGGAAGTTCTGCTATCAGCTTTTTTTCTTCTTCATCCGGTTCAAGAACATCTGCGTAAAACTCGTCTATTAGTATCTTGTCATTTTCATCTTTTAACCTATTCAAAATGATTGTAAGAGCGTGGATGGGATTCATGACAAGGCCACCAAATCCACCGGAATGGAGATCGCTTTTAGGGCCGGTGACTTCTAACTCAAAATATGCAAGTCCTCTAAGCCCATAGGTTATGGCAGGGATGCCTGGAGCGAACTGGTGCCCATCGGAAATAGACACAGCATTGGCCTTCAAAATGTCCAGGTTTTCTTGGAGAAACCGTTGAAGATTAGGGCTACCTATTTCTTCTTCGCCTTCGAACAGAAATTTCAGATTGATCGGAATTTCAACTCCATTTTTTACGCAGGCTTCTAATGCTTTGATATAGGCGAACAGCTGGCCTTTGTCATCGCTTGCTCCTCGTGCGTAAACGAACCCATCTTCAATGACCGGAGAAAAGGGGGGACTTTTCCATTCGTCCAATGGGTCGGGAGGCTGAACATCGTAATGGCCGTAGATTAAAAGGGTTCTCAAGTTTGGGTTTTGCTCTAAACTGCCAAAGACAATAGGATGTCCGGGAGTTTCATACATTCTTGTGTCCACATTCAGTTCTTTAAGCTTGTTTTCAAGCCATTCTCCAGCTTTTCGGGTTTCCTTTCGATATGAGGAGTCAGCACTAACACTGGGTATTTTCAAGAATTCAGTTAGCTCATCTATATATCTTTCTTTATTTTCTTCGACAAATTCAAAAAGTTTCGATAGTTGATCGTTCATATTTCTTACCTTCTACACTAGAAGTGTCGGTTGTGATTATTCTTTTTGCATGCGACAGGCAGCACACAATAGTCCCTTCCATCTGCCCTCCAGAAATCTTTTACGAACATCCATGTACTTTTCACCGTTCCACGCTTCATAAAGTGACTGGTGTCGTAAGTCTCCCAAAATTGTTGTTTGCTCCCAGTCGTTACAGCAAAGCAAGAGTTCCCCTCGAACATTTACATAGGCTTGTTGCATCATTCGAACACACCAGTCGAAGGGTTCCAGAGGCCGGGCATTTATGTTAAGGCGAGCAACCTTAAGATTTACTCGGTTGCTCATTGGTCTAATGCTTACTCGAACACCTCTTTTCCGCCAATATGCTTTGATTTTATCAACGTCAGGTTCGATTAACTTCGTTCTCACCATAGTAACTCTTAACTCTGGCTTTTTCTTCCCGAGTTTCTTTTGTATCTCAAGGAAGCGATCAATGTTGCTGAGAACTTCTTCGAGTGAAAGCCCAACCATGGTTTCTTCATATTTTTCTTTAACTATGCCGTGCACACTGCATGTTAGTATGTCGAGACCGGAATCAATAAGATCCCTGGCAACTTCTTCTGTCAACAAG
>JALXAE010000261.1 GCA_026992355.1 Syntrophobacterales bacterium
AAATACGCTTTGCAGATCTCGTAAGCAGTAACTACTCCACAATTTCTTCTTACACGGACCGAGAAGGTTCCGGTTCCCGAGCTCTAGCTATCTTAACTGACTTTGGTCAGGGACCAATTATTAACACATCAAACTGGAGTGATGTTGCAATAAATGGAGAAGGTTTTTTCAAGGTACAAGACCCCAACAGCAACAAAATATATTATACTAGGGATGGTAGCTTTCATATTGACAAAGATGGTTATTTAGTCAATTCCATGGGAATGAGGGTCGTCGATCAGAGTGGTCAACCTATTTCTTTAGGTAATCCTCAGGATTATGCCAGTTTCTCAATTGATGTAAATGGTAAAATCTCCGCAATTAGAAATGACAATACGATAGAGGAAAAAGGACAAATTGGTCTATTTCGTTTTCCTGACCCAAATGGGTTAAGAAGAGTAGGAAACAACTTGTGGGAAATCACACCATTAGCAGGAGACGAAATAGCGGGCAACCCAGGGGACGCGGGATTTGGTACAATTATGAGCTTTGCCATTGAAGGATCTAATGTTGATTTGTCAAAAGAACTTGTGAACATGATAATCTACCAAGCGAATTTTAACGCTAATTCAAAGGTCATCACCACTGCTTCAGACATGTTAAACACTACTGTAAATATGGTTAGGTAAGGAACGGAGTTAATAACTGTTTAAAAATTTTCTAATGGTGACGTTGCCCTCTCAATATGGGGGCCTTTTTTGATAATTAAATATTTTCCAAATATTCATTCATTTTTCTGGAAAAACCAAATGATTGACCAAATGATTGTGGGATGGTTATGTTTTTGCGTGTCACAGTTTGTGACATGAAAATCATTTTTTGTCTTGAAACAAAGCGTAATGGATTTTAGTTTGAAAAAGAACATGTTAGTCAATTTAGTTAATCCTAAAATGACAAGACACAAATGGATCTCGCTACCCTAATTGGTATAATTCTGGCGTTCTCCTTAGTGCTCATTTCCATCATAATGGGAAGTGGGCTGGGTCTATTCATAAACATACCCTCTCTTATGATAGTTGTGGGTGGTACTCTGGGCGCCACTATGGTTAGACACCCGCTTGGTGAAGTCATTGGCATGATAAAAGTGGTCAAAAATGTTTTCTTTACAAAAACCTGGAGTCCCGAAGAGGTCGTGGACAAATTTTTAGATTTCGCTGATAAATCAAGAAAAGAGGGTATTCTCGCCTTAGAAGCAGAGCTTCCTAACCTAGATGATGAGTTCTTGATAAAGGGCTTGCAACTTGCTATTGACGGTGCTGAACCCGATGCCATACGAGAGATACTTGAGACGGAAATAGATTATTTGCAAGAACGCCATCAGGCGGGAGCAGAAATTCTAGACACAATGGGCACTTTTTTCCCCGCTATGGGAATGATCGGGACTCTAATAGGTTTGGTGCAGATGCTCCAGACGATGGAAGATCCGTCAACCATCGGACCGGCGATGGCGGTAGCTCTTCTTACCACCTTTTACGGTGCGGTAGGAGCCAATCTGGTATGCCTCCCCATGGCTGGTAAACTTAGAACTCGCAGTAAAGAAGAAACCTTAATAAAAGAAATGATTATAGCAGGTGTAATTGGCCTTGCAAACGGAGAAAATCCAAGATTGCTTGAACAAAAACTTCATGCGTTTCTGCCTCCAAGTAAAAGAGTCAGCCGATTTGAATAACTTTTTAATTGTTTAAATCTAACATAGGAGATTGCTTATGGCTGAACCCGAAGAACAAGCTCAAGAACAAGAACCTAAAAAGAAGTCGAAGCTGAAATTAATCATCATCCTGATTGTGGCCTTAGGTGTGTTAGGGGGCGGAGGGTTCTTCGCCTATACTAAATTTTTTGCCTCCAAAAAGAAGGAAAAAGAAGAAAAGGAACAAGTTAAAATTCCTCAGGTTGTTACACACCAACTGGATACCTTTTTGGTAAATTTAGCAGATCCCGGAGGAAAACGTTATTTGAAGCTTACTATTGAGTTGGAATTGGATAATCCGAAGGTTATAGATGAAATCAACAAAGAAAATTTTAGAATTCGCGATGCAATTCTGTTAATATTGTCTAGCAAGGAATTTGACGACATTTCTACCGTCGGAGGAAAACTTGCTCTGAAAAAGGAAATCATTTCAAAGTTAAATAGTATATTAAAAACAGGCAAAGTCTTGAATGTTTATTTCACCGAATTTCTTGTCCAATAAATTACTTATAAGAGAGACATTATGGAAAAAATCCTGTCTCAGGAAGAAGTTGATGCTTTACTGAGAGGATTAAGCGACGGAGAAATTGAAACTGCGGAAGAAGAGCAGGATGAAACAGATGAGAGCGGCATCCGCCCGTATGATCTGACAGGTCAGGATAGAATCATTAGAGGGCGAATGCCCACTCTAGAAATAATAAACGAAAGATTTGCCCGCCTTTTTAGAGTCACTATATCCAGTTCCCTTCGAAGAGTTGTTGATATATCTACCACTCAAACAGACATGATTAAATTTGGGGAATTCATGAAAACTCTTCCCGTTCCCACAAGCCTACACATAGTAAAGATGGATCCCCTGCGAGGTCATGCGCTGCTGGTAGTTGAAAGCAAACTAATTTTTAACTTACTCGAGTGCTTCTTCGGAGGTACTGGAAGAAGTCATTTCAAAATTGAGGGACGCGATTTTACGTCCATTGAAAATCGCATAATAACCCGAATAGTTAAAACAGCTTTGATAGAACTTGAAAATGCCTGGAAGCCAGTTATCCCAATCAATTTTCAATATGTACGAAGTGAGGTAAACCCTCAATTTGCTGCGATTGTTCCACCAAGTGATTTAGTTATAGTGGTACACTTCGAATTTGAATTAGATCAGGCCATAGGAAAAATGCTTCTATGTTTGCCCTACTCTACTATTGAACCGATTAGGTCTAAACTACATGCAAGTTATCAAAGTGATCAGCTGGAAATAGACGAAACATGGATAAATCGCCTTAAAAAAAGAATATCTGAAGTGGAAGTCGAAATCATAGCTGAACTTGGTAAAACTAACATAATGGCTGAAGATTTGCTAAAGTTAGATGTTGGAGATGTGTTGGTTTTAAATCAAGATGTGGGTCAACCTTTAAAGATCTATGTAGAAGGAGTACAAAAATTTACGGGTTATCCAGGAGTCTATAAAGGAAGCAAAGCTATAAAGATAGAAGAATTAATACATCCAGAAACGGAATAAAAGCTTTGGAGGGAGTAGGTAAGTGAGCGATACGGAAGAAACCAAAGGTACGGAGGCCCAGTTCCCAAACTTAGGAGATTCACAAAAACCCCAAAAGGCTGAAGGACCTAAAGATTTAGAATTTCTACTGGACATTCCTTTAGAGGTTTCAGTAGAACTGGGTAGAACAACAATACTTATCAATGATCTCTTACAGCTGGGACAAGGATCGGTAATAGAACTTACAAAATTGGCAGGAGAGCCTTTAGAAATCCTTGTGAATGGAAAACTGGTTGCCAGAGGTGAACCTGTGGTTGTAAATGAAAAGTTTGGTGTAAGAATTACTGACATAATTAGTCCTATTGAGCGCGTAAAACAACTAGGAAGTAAATAAGGTGGCTGAACATTCCTTTTTTTATCTTTTACTTAAAACTACTTTAGCGTTAGCAATTGTTGTCCTACTTATCTTTGCTCTTTTCTTTATCCTCAAAAAAGTAGGGTATAAATCCTTAATATCTACTAACAATAAAAATAATAAAATACAAATTTTAGAAAAACGGTTTTTAGCT
>JALXAE010000262.1 GCA_026992355.1 Syntrophobacterales bacterium
GTGTATCAACATCCACGCAGTCAAAATCCACACCACATTCCTTCAAAAACTCTTTAGTATTTTTACAGTGAATACACGTGCTGAGAGCATACACCTTAACTCTGTTTTTCACCACAAACCTCCTCGACCAAATCATCTCCAGAATCACCTAATAACCCATCCAACGCATTCATCCATAAGTCATTAATGTTTTTTGTGGAGATAGCAACCCGAACATATTTATCATTAAGCCCATCAAAATTTGCACAGTTCCTGATTAAAATCTTATGTTGCGAAATCAATTCTTCACAAAGCTTATATGCGTTTATTGGAATTTTTTCAGATATTCGTATCAAAACATAATTTGCTACACTAGGTAATACATTAACATTCGAAATCTTATTTAACCTTTTAATCACCCTGTTTCTTTCCTCTTTGAAAAAAGAAACCGTCTCTTTAATGAAATCCCTGTTTTTAAGACAAAAAACTCCGGCAAATTGAGCGAAGGTATTCACCGACCAAGGAGGCAAAAAATTCGTTAAGTTTTCAATCACACTTTTGGGCGCAAAAATATAACCAATTCTAAGCCCTGGAAGAGAATAAAATTTTGTAAGAGAACGCAAAATAATAATCCTGTCAGATTGATTTACGTAATGCTTCAAAGAGAGTTCTTCAACAAAATCGATAAACACTTCATCAATTACCCAGTAAAAATTCGCTTCTTTAGATGAATCAACTATAAACTGAATCACATCTTCGGTTAAAGGTGTACCAGCAGGGCTGCCTGGATGGGTTAAGAAAAGGGCATCCGGTGTAGAAGCATGTATAAGGGCATCCAACTGTTCAACACTAGGCTGAAATGAAGTCTCCCAGCTACATATAAGCTTCCTGACAATTGTCCTTTTATTTTTCAGGACTCGAAAATATTCACTAAACGTCGGTAAAACAAGAGCAACTCTATTCCAACCCATCGCATAAGGAAGCCAGTACAAAAGTTCAGTGGAACCGTTCCCTACGGCAATGTTTTCTTTCGGGATACCGTGAAATTCTGAAAGCGTTGATATGAGTTCATCACTTCTGATGTCAGGATAATGCTTTATGAAACTGAAACGCCGGACAATTTCCTCTTTTAAACCTTCAGGAGGCCCTAATGGGTTGATACTAGCACTCAGGTCTATAAGATCATTAACATTATAACCAAACCTTTTACTTATTTCATATACGTTGCCACCATGAGAAAATTCTTCCATCACAAAAACCCTTAAAAGACAGCCAACTTATTTGCAAAAACGACACAATAAACAAACTCCTCTCTCCGTAGGCATCCTATGTAACCCTTTCAGATAGGAGTGTAAAGACTGTAAAAGCAATAACTTCCTTAATTTTTAAACCCTGTTCGGCCGGAGGGGGATAGCCGAACAGGGCCAGGAGGGGTTAGGAGAAGGCGACTTAACGCCATCTAGCAAAATTATACACAAAGAAAAAATAAATGCAATTTTTATGTTAACTTTATTACAAAGTCATTATAAGCCCCAAGTTTAATAGGATCTTACTCTGATTGCCACTATTAGACTTTGGTTCCAAAATCTATTTAATACCTTATTCAAGTTCAATTGTTACGGGACAAAAAAACGAATAAAATAAGCAACATTGGGTACAAAAATAACTCGTCCTGGGAAAAATGCTTCCTCGAAAAAATTACTCCCCCCAATGAAAACAATAGTATCTTCTGGAACCTCTGACACTATACGGTGCAAAGTATTCTTGCTTGAATCATGTAAAATGGTTAACCCCAAGAAATTGGGTTGCATTTCTCTACACGCGTCAATTATTTCTTCCGGTGTCAAAAGAAGTCCTAAAAATCTGTACGGTAAGCCTAAAACATCACATGCCTTGTGAATTAATTCTAGTCCCAATCCCCACCCATCATCAATCGTTGCCGTTAAAATAAGAGATTCTCTATCCAGAACGGTTTTAATACTTAATTTGATGCGTTTTTCAGCAAGCTCTTCAAGCGTTTTAAGCATAGTCCAACGGGGAGGACATTTAATGTCCCAACACTCCGCAAGTTTCCTCAGTTCACTTCTAAAGGTATCTCTAGTCGTGTTCATGCTCTGTAAAGCCGAGCAACCTGCGTTCTTCTTCCAACCTTTGCTTAATCCAAACTAACACTTTATCGAACTCTGATTGTAGCTCCCGAAGAGCCATTCCTCTGTGGCTAACCTTTGACTTTTCTTCCATGGTCATCTCTGCAAATGTTTTTTCAGCCGGAGGATAATAGAAGAGAGGATCGTAACCAAATCCACTTGTCCCTCTGGGCTCTTCCAGTATGACACCTTCGCAGGTACCTTCGTAAGTGAGAGCAAAACCAGTTGGAACAGCAATGGAAATTACGCAAACGAACCTGGCCTTCCGATTCTTTACACCGCGCATTTCATCAAGCAATTTTGCATTGTTCTCATCATCACTTGCATCGGGTCCTGCGAACCTGGCCGAATGTACCCCAGGTTTACCACCAAGTGCTTCAACCTCAAGACCAGAATCATCAGCAAGCGCCGGGAGTCCTAGAACTTTCGCCGTAAAAGCAGCCTTTTTATACGCGTTTTCCTCAAAAGAACTGCCATCCTCTTCAATTTCAGGAATGGGACCAAAATCATTCAAATCCCTAATTTCTACCGGGAAGTCTTTCAACAACGCTTTAATCTCATCGGACTTGCCTTTATTTCTTGTAGCAATAACGAGAATGATTTGTTCTTTCTCCATGTTCATCCCTTTCAACCTGAAGTCGAGGTTTCTTCTGCAACTTTCTCCCTTTTCTTCGAAAAGAAATACGCAATCCAAACGCTTACTTCGTAAAGTATCAGCAATGGACCGGCCATTAAAATCTGAGTAAAAACATCGGGAGGAGTTAATATAGCGGCCACAGTGAAAATAAGAACAACAGCATATTTCCGCTGTCTTCTCAAAAACTTATCGCTCAGAAGCCCTAATCTGGCCAAAAAGAAGACCACAAGGGGCATCTCAAAAATTAATCCAAAAACCAAAAGTAATCTGACGGCGAATGAAAGAAATTCCTTTGTGGATATCATTGGGGTAATGTACTGAGATGCAAAGGAGGTAAAAAACTTAAATCCAAAAGGAAAAACTATAAAATATCCGAAGAGTGCTCCCCCAAGGAAAAACAGAACCGACAATATAACAATTGGAAACAAATACTTCTTCTCATGTTCATAAAGTCCTGGAGCTACAAATCTCCAGAACTCAAAAATAATAACGGGCACTGCTATGCCAACTCCAGAAAGCAAAGATACTTTAAGATAAGTCAAGAAAGCTTCATGAGGAGCAGTGTAAATCAGGTGTTTTCCCTGATCAGGCGGGAGAGCTCTAATGAGAGGTAGCATAAGGGCTTGAAAGATTTTTTCCTTGAAGCCATAGCTTATCAAAAAGCCTATTGCTATGGCGATGAGGCAAACTATTAACCTTTTTCTTAATTCTTCCAAATGGTCTAAAAAAGGGGCCTTATCTTCCGGTTCTTTAACACTCATGTATTATTCTTACCACCTTCTTCCTTCTTACTTTCATCAACTTCATCAAGATTCACAAGAGGGTTAATACCATGTTGTACCTTGTTAAGTTCCTCCTTAAATTCCCTGACAACTTCTGTAGACTCAACAGTCTCCTGAAATTCCTGCATAGCCTTTCTAAACTCAGCATAGGCACGCCCTAAAGCTCTGGCTACATTTGGAAGGTTTTTGGGACCCACAACAATTATTGCTACAGCCAGTATCAATAATATTTCCTGAAATCCCAGATTAAACATTGTCCTCCTACTTTGTGGCATAAGAATGAAGGCCACTTAAAAGAAAATTCACTCCAAAATAGGTGAAAAGCACACACCCAAATCCAGCGATAGACATAATAGCGACTCGGAAGCCGCGCCAATTCCGAACAGATCTAGCATGCAAAACCGCCGCATAAACCAACCAAGTTATTAAAGACCAAGTTTCCTTGGGATCCCAACTCCAGTACGAACCCCACGCAGAATTAGCCCAAACAGCACCAGTTATAATACCAATAGTCAGCCACAAAAAGCCAAACATGATAATTTGATAATTGAATTCTTCAAGAGACTTCAAATCAGCAAAGATACTACTCAAAAAAGAATCGGGATATTTCTTTTTTAAGACATATATTACGCTAACACCAAAAGAAACTCCAAAAGCGGCATAGCCAAGAAAGCAGGTGATTACATGAGCTATCAACCAATTACTTTTTAAAGCGGGAATCAATGGCTGGATACGACTGTCTATATCGGGAGAAAAGGAAGCATAAGCCATAGCTAAAAAAGACAACATGGAAGGTATAAAACCAAGGTTGTACTGCCTGTAGCGCCATTCAAATATAAGATACACTGCCATTATGGCCCACGCTCCAAAAACCAGCGATTCGTAAAGATTGGAGAGAGGAGCATGACCTATACCGAGTTCGTAAGATTCTTTCCACCTCAGGAGGATGCCTACAGTATGCAGCAGCACAACCAGAAGCGCGGACAGGCTTGCCAGTTTGCCAACAACAGATCTTTTGAAAACTAAATAACTTATATAAAATACAGAAACCCCAAGCCAGGCAAAAGTAACAACGCTTAGTACAAAAGAACTCTTCATTAAGAATTCACCTCACTTACTCCCAAAGCTTTCTTTAACTCCTCACAAACCCTATGAAATTCTCTTTCAAAGGCAAGTTGGTTTTTGTTTGTCCTGCCAGCAACATACACATCCCACGAATCGTTGCCCTTAACAATGGTTATCCATAGTTTTCTATAGTTCCAGTAAAATGTTGCCATCAAAAACAGTACGAAACCAATAAATCCAAATATAACAATCCATACTCCAGGATCTCTCTTGACTTGCAAGCCAGTATAGAAAAAGGTTTTGAAATCATCCACAACAACGCGAAACTTCCCTATTTTATTACCATGAAATTTGGGGAATTTTGCCAGTATCCAGGAACCCTGAGGATTTTGGCCTGGCGTCATAATAGCTATAGCCAGAGCAGGACCAAAGCCACTGAAATTCTCCTTGAAATCAAGTAGATGCACCATGGTTTTAGTATTTCCAAGAGGTTGAGGCTTATGAGGACTAAGCTTCAGCTTGAAGGTCTTATTGGTTTTCGGTTCTATAAAAGTAACATCTGCCTCTTTAATTAAAGAGCCATAGGTCGCCTGATAAAAAGTAATTCCCTCAAATGTAAAGGGATGATTCACTTTAATTTCCGCTGAAGCAATTTTTTTATTATTCTTTAAAATAGATATTTTAGATACGTATTCTTTCGGGGTGCCGTCTTTATAAAATTCTATGTTGAAATCATCGCATCTCACTTTGAAGGGCAGTTTAATTGCTCTATCCTTCTTAGCGATCCGCACCAGATTTTCACTAGCACCCTCCACAATATTCATCATACCTCTAAAACCGAGAACAGAACCAAGAAAAGCTCCAAATAAAATCACTAAAATAGTAAAATGAAGTCCATAAACCATAAAAAGCGAAAATTTACCTTTCTGAATAACACAACTCCATTGATCGTCAGAAGCAATTACAATCTCTGGAGCAGCTCTGAATGTTTTTCCAACACACTGTTTTACAAGTTCAATGGTTCTATCAAAATTCAGTAAACTCTTTATTACAACAGAGTGAGAAAACTTCGTAAGTCTTGCGGGAGATAAATCTTTTTCCGTGTGGCTCCACAGTTTAAGTGTCTTAGGGATACGTTCAATGGTACACAATATTATGTTCACGGCAAGTGCAATTAGCAAAAACTGAAACCAGCCGGAGTGATAAAGATCATTTATTCCGAAAAAAATTATAAGCTTTGCTTTTAAAGATCCCTCACCATATTGAGAA
Organism: Syntrophobacterales bacterium; assembly: GCA_026992355.1. Classification (GTDB taxonomy): domain Bacteria; phylum Desulfobacterota; class Syntrophobacteria; order Syntrophobacterales; family Thermodesulforhabdaceae; genus JALXAE01. Next base: position 5,880 of record JALXAE010000262.1, read on the forward strand.
AAAACCGCTTCATCCGGCATTCCCTGAGGGAACAAGGTTCCCAGGATAGAAGAAATGGCAAGTAATATCAAAATTAAAATGGCGCATCTGAGAGAAACAATAAAATCATATAGCCTTCTGAAGAAATTGAGCATACCTTATGCTATCTCTCCTTCAAGAGTATGAACAATAGAAAAAATCAAGAGTGTTTTCTATATCTTTATGAGTTAACAAAGCAAGGAAAAGTTTCACCGAAAGTTTCAGGGCTGCTTACTTGTAGGATAATTTTACACTACATTCCACAAATACGCAGAACCAAAATATTCATAAAGAGCTTGCATACACTGTTGAACACGAATAAGCCTTAAAATTTCATTTACATTCTTTATTCTGAATAGCATAAACACTACAGAACCTATCTACAAGCTTGGCAAGTAGCTTCTCAGCTTCATCAATTTCAAAGCCATTTTTAAATTCCGAGCTGTAGGCCTTAAAAAAAGCGTGAAAGGGGGAGCGGTTTCTATGGAATTTTTTATAATTTATACTGATTTCTCGATAACCATCACTGTCAAAAATGTATTTACCAAATCGGTTATCGCCTAGAGCTTTGAAAGGCCAGTCCAGTTTAAATTCAAAAAACCTCAAAAGGAGCGATGACAATTCTTGGCTTCGGGAAATTAGATCAATGTTGAGACCCTCACCTAGCTTATCCGATAAAACCTGATACGTGGCTTTAACAAGATCAATATCCGTAATCGTGAGACCATAGAGGTACCAGTCTTTGACAACATTTATAACCAGTAGCTGTTCCTGTAGTGACAGATAATAATAAGACAAACAATAATGTTCCTCACATAGCCTGTCACCATAAAAGGAATGGACCCTAAAGTCAGCTCCATTATTAAGCTGAGGATGGAGTAAGCAGCCAACTCTCCTTTCTGAACCATCTATAAAACCCACAAATTCACAGTTAAAAAGTGTTTGAAAACATTTCTCTGCCCCATTATCCTTAGCACGGTAAAGGGAACTATGATGTTTTATAACTTTTGTGATGTCTTCTTGGCTATTTTGAAAAAAGATGAGAGTGTTTCTTCGTAGGCGTTCAATTGTGTGCTGCCTGTCATTGAGCTTAAAATTGTATAACCCGCAGCAGGCCGCACAAGACTTTTTGTTATCTGGTTGGCAAAGATGAATGGGAAACTTTTTCATTCTGTTAAATCACCATTACCATTTAAAAAAGGATTTAATACAAACTTTTTTAAGCGAGCAGAGTAAATATGCAGAAAAAAGGGCTCTTTTCAACAGGAATTTCAGAAACCTGTGAAAACTGTCTAAGAAAGTTAATAGAACTCACTGTCAGAAATGCAACCAACGACCCAAGTCTTCAGGAAAAAGCTATAAATAAAGCTTTAGAAATAGTAAATCAGCTAAAAGGCTTACCGGGTATGAATCCAGCTCACATTGCCAACCGCTTTCATCCGCTAATTAAAACAATATGTAAAAATGAAGACCCTTTTGCAGAAATTAAAAAACGAGAAATTAAAATCTCCAGAGAAATAACATCTCAGGTACCTCCACCTGAAGATCTATCAGGACTTATTATTTATTCTTTATTGGGTAACACTATTGACTTCTTCAGAAACCCCGAAGAACTAAAGACTCAGATTTTTAAAACCCAACCAATTACAATCAATGAAGTCCGCGCTCTCGAAGAAAAATTAAACAAAGAACCAATCTCAATAGTATTTCTCCCCGATAATGCTGGGGAAATATTTTTTGACCTTCCATTGTTAAAAAGGTTGTCTGTAATTGGACATAGGGTTACATACGCCGTAAAAGAAGCTCCTATCCAAAACGATCTATGCTGGAATGATGTAAAGGAATTAGATATTGACTGGAATTCCATTACTGTCATAAGTACTGGTGCTGCAACAGTAGGGCTTGAACTGGAAAGAACATCAGGATATTTTCAAAGTCTCTACAAGGGAGCTGACCTAATTATAGGTAAGGGAATGGGACACTTTGAAACCCTATGGACTTCCAAAGATCCACGAATCTTTCTGATCTTTCAGGCAAAATGTATGCCTGTTGCGGAGACCATTGGTGTGCCTATAAATAGTGGTGTAGCTTGCTTTGTTGGAACCGGAGGAACGAAACATGGAAGTACAGTTTGACGAACTTGTCAAAGAGCTGGAAGGATGCTGGAAAAAAATTCCAAAGCATTTTAAAAATGGAAAAACTATAAGAAGAACGTTGCAATGTTGCTTATTTTTTTATTGGACTGAGAAGGGTTTTACGGCAATCGCAGATTACTTTCCGCCAAGAGTAACCGATAGGCCAATAGATATAATAGTTTTGAACCCAGAAGATGATAAAAAAATTGACCTGGCTATTTGCATAGATGAACTTGTAACTTTGCATGCTGTTAAAAGCCTCTCTGCTTTTGACGCGGGAGAAAAAGTTATTTTTACTACTCATTCCCTGAAAAAAAAGGTGGATGAGAGCAGATTCTTCTTGAAACCCGACATTAAGCACTTTCATTTACAGGAAAAATAGAATGGGAGCAGCTCGATAAAATGGTGAGAGATAAAATAGAAATCAGATGGCATGGTAGAGGAGGACAAGGAGCTGTTACGGGAGCAACACTTCTTGCTCAGGCCGCATTTATTGAAGGATATAAAGGGGTTACCGCTGCGCCTTTTTTCGGTGCAGAACGAAGAGGCGCACCAATTATCGCTACCAATCGTTTCGGCCCAAGACCTATCAGAACTTTTTCTTTGGTGACCCAGCCCGATGTTGTCATCGTTTTAGATGAATCATTACTAAATATAGTTGATGTTTCCGCTGGCTTAAAATCCGACGGACTCATTTTAATAAACACGACCAAAAACCCCGAAGAATTTGAATTCTCCAACAATTTCAATGTAGCCACCTCAGACGCCTTTCACTGCGCAATAAAGGCAGATCTTGTAGTTGCTGGAAATGTCATCTTCAATACAACAATTCTAGGGGGATTTGCCAGAGCAACGGGGTTAATTTCAATGGAAAGCATTGAACAAGCCTTTGAGTCTTATTTTAAAGGAACGGCTGCGGAGAAAAACATACACGGAGCAAGACTTGCCTACGATTGCACGAAAGTCTTAAAACCGTGTACTCTTCAGTGCGCATAACCTTTTAAGGGAGATTGAAAGCCATGAGTTTTGATGTTGAAAAAGACCCCTTCATTTTTGCTCATAGCAAATTGTGTGAAGGTGAAGCAGGCAAAACCGGGGGATGGAGAAGCTACAAACCAATTATAAACCATGAAAAATGTACTCCCAGCAAAAATAAAAAACCTTCTTGCTTTCTGTGTTGGTTGTACTGTCCTGAAGGAGTAGTAAAAAAAACTATACCGGTAACAATTGATTACGATTATTGTAAAGGGTGTGGGATTTGCGCGGAAGAATGTCCAACCAAGGCAATTGAAATGGTAGACGAATCAAAAGAAAGATGTGCCTAAATAGGTGCTTATTTGTTGGTATTTTTTAGCTCCATCACACGGAACGTTAAAAGCCTATTCTCAGTATTGCGCGATAGAAAAGAGAATTAATTATTTCCTGCGCATCCAGTAATGAAACCATGCCAAACCCAACTTTACAACAAACTTCTTTAATTTTTTCGAAGGATAACGCTCCTGCCATATTCCAAACCCAGGCATCCAGGTTATGCCTGATATAGATCGGAACACTTTCATTGGCAAGAATGTCTGCAATTAGGACAAAACCTCCCCGTAACATTACTCTCCGAACTTCTCTCAGTAACAATTCCTTATTCTCAAACAAATTGAAAGAGCCATTTATAAGCACGTATTTGAAGGAATTATCAACGAAAGGAAGCATATAACCGTTTCCGCACACCCATTTCAATTTTGAAAAATTGAGGGTTAAAAAATTGTTACTCCATTGACGGCCCTTCTTCAGTATAGAATACACTACATCAAGATTTACAACCTCAACTGATGACCTCCTCTTTCCGGCTTTGTGCAGTACGTACAATCCATCCAGGCCTACCCCGGATCCCAAATTGAGAATTCTCATGGGAGTACAAACGTCTATATAATCTACAACCGAACCACAGGGATATATTTTCTCAAAAGGAAAATTATACAAATTCAGTTGTTCCAGAAAATCGGATGCGTATCCAAGTGTCCTAGCCAGACTAATACCAGAAGTAATCTCAACAGAAGGAGATAGCCTTCCGCAATAAACATTGGAATAATAATTTTTTACGTGCCTATAAATTGTAGTTCTCAATAATTTCCTTTCGCCCATTAGAAAAAAATAAAATTTTTGTGGGTTATACAGTTAATTGTATGTATACTTAATTAAGAGCATATTCCTTTTCCTTCAAGTGCTATATATCAAGGGGAGGATGTTATGGCTATAAAAGTCTTTATCGAAAGAGACATAGAACCGGGTAGAGAAATTGACATACATAATGCTTTAATTAAACTTCGTTCTAGAGCCATGCATGCGCCTGGCTATATTTCTGGTGAAACCCTGAGGTCTTACGAAGATCCGAACAAGTACCTCGTGATAAGTACATGGAACAGTATTGAAGAATGGAAACAATGGGAAAACAATCCTGAACGCCAAGCAATTGAAGCCGAAATTGCGCCATATCTTCGTAAACCATCGTCAACCAGGATTTATCTTTATTCGTGAGCGAGAACAATTATCAGCGTTGCTTAGAGAAAATATAGGCGAGGATTTTATAAAGGAGCTTCGCTGCAGTAAAATCAGGATAAATCATCCCGGGGATTGGTCGGAGCTCCATTATGTCAAAACCAATAATATGCTTTGCAAGACAAATTCGCTTCAATAGATTTGTAACCTCATACCACCCGAGCCCTCCGGGCTCTGGAGTGCCCACCGCTGGCATCACAGAGGGATCAAACACATCAAGATCTATTGTTATGTACACGTGGTCAGACAGAAGATTGAGAATATCATCATACAACGTTGGATTTTCCCTTAATTTGTGGGCAAAAAAAAGAGGAATGTTTTTTCTTGTTGCAAACTCATGTTCTTCCCTCGTTAATGATCTAACACCGACCGAAACTACAGGGAATTTTTCTACAGTTCGCCTTATTACACAGGCATTGCTGAAACTACTCCCCTGATATTCGTCTCTTAAGTCCGCATGAGCATCTAAGTGCAAAATAGAAATGTCATTATAACTGTCAGAGTTTTTTAGCGCAGAAATCATGCCAAGTGTCATCAAATGTTCACCGCCTACAAGAATCGGTAACTTTCTGCTATCTAACACACGCAAAGCAACATCTTCCACAATGGCTATTGTATCCACGGGACTCTTTATATCCACAGGCAATTCAGCAAGAGTATGAATTCCAAAGCGGTAAGGTTCTATGTTCATTTCTTCATCATAAGGCTCTAGCTCACGAGACGCCATAATAATTGCCTTGGGACCTTCACGTGCACCGGAAACATAAGTTGTAGTCCCATCGTATGGTATGGGGATTATCACTGCTAAAGCATTCTCCCAGGAATTTAAGCTTCCCTTCAATCCCAAGAAAGTATAGGGTGAACCTCCAACATCCAGGGATTCCCCTTTTTCACCACTCAAAGGAGCCATAAATTACCACCAAGCTTCTATCTTCTGGATTTTAAAACCCTGTTCATCCGTACAACTTGAGCCGATTTCTGTATGTTGTTAGGAAATTCCTGTCCTCTGTCCAAAACGTGGACTTCGCACTTCTGTATTGAAAAATATTCCTTTAGTGTATTTACAGCTTTTTCAGTATCAAAGGGCTTACAAGAAAAGATATCGACACTTACATAATGTTTCTCGGGAAACGTGTGGATACTTATGTGGCTTTCAGCTATAAGCACAAAACCGGAAATACCCCAGTCTTCCGGAATTACAGCCTCATACCTAAAAACATAGGGAGGCATAATCTTTGTCATTTCCATCTCTTCAGGATAGCGATCCAGGAAGTCGTAAATAGCTTGAATGTCTTCCAAAACAGCACGGTCGCATCCGTACCCATCAACCATAAGGTGAACCCCAAAGCCGTATTCGGGTTTTCTCATTCCCATAGGTGTTACCTCCCCTATTGCTATTGTGTCTGTAAACTACAGACGCGACCAAAATCCGCGCACAGTAAAACCCCTACCATTCAAAACGAGTAGGACTAATTATCCACAGAACCTCAGCATTAGTTTTGCCCACATTTTCAACAAAGTGCCTTACGGAACTCTTGAAATAAAAGCAATCTCCATTTTTCAGCCTGTATGCCTGTCTGTCCAGCCAAAGGGTTATTCTTCCTCGCAGGACAAAACCAAATTCTTCGCCGGCATGAGAATCCTCTTCTGGAGTTCTTGCTCCCTGCTTGAGCCTCACCAGAACAGGATCCATCAAACGACCGGTAGCCTTCGGTAACAAATAGTAAATTTCACAATCATCAGTAGATGTTGAACTTAAAATACGGTGTTTTTCAGCACCAACTACAGAATTGGTTTCAACATCTCTGAAAAATTCAGAAAGTTCTACCCCTAGAACATCCAGTATGGACTTCAGAGTAGCGATCGAAGGAGAGGTTAAGTCCCTCTCAACCTGCGAAATGAAGCCTTTTGTCAAGTAAGACCTACTCGCAAGTTCCTCTTGGGTTAAACCACTCTCCATGCGAAGTTTTCTCAACTTTTCCCCAATTCTGAGCCCGTTCTCCATGGTTTACCTTTATTAAACCATCTGTTTAGTAAAGCGGCATTATATAAAGGGCAGATTAATAATCTGTCAAGAAAAGATTTGATAACTCAGTGCTTTTACATAACAATGTTCTTTACTTTTAATCTCAAACAAGCAGGGAAGGATAAATGAAAATACTACTTTTGCAGCTCCCCGTTCCATCTTCAGATTTTTCCTACGCCTATGAACATGTACCTCTCGCTTGCGGTTACTTATGCGCTTCTGTCAGGCACGGCAAACCTCATCTTTTATGTCATATACTGGATCATGAAATATGCTCTTACGGAAGTGACAGCATGATAATCAACTCAATTCTAGACTACGATCCTGATCTTATTGGTTTCAGCTGTTATCTTTGGAATATTGAACGAACTTTGTATATAGCCAGGAAATTGAGAGAAAAAGGATGTGGAGCAACAATTGTAGTAGGAGGTCCTGAAATAACGGAAGACAACATCTGGCTCATGTCTAACAATGTTCCGGACATTTATATAATTGGAGAAGGAGAACATATATTCACAAATCTTCTAGCCGATTTAAAAAACCTACGGATCAAAAGAGGAACAGTAGTAAAAACTCAAAATAGACTAGATTTACAGACCGTGTTCTCCCCTTATTTTTCAGGAGTACTCAACCCATCAAACGCCAACACAATCTTATTGGAAGGATCTCGGGGATGCCTATATACATGCAGCTACTGTTATTATCATAAAAGCGCCAAAGGTATCAGAAACTTCGATGCAAATTGGATTATTAGACATTTTGAATGGAGTATAGAGCAGAAAATAAAGGAAATTATTTTCATAGACCCAAGCTTTCTTGCTCGGCCGGATATTGACAGTTTGTTAAAAGCAATATCTACTATGAACAAAGAAAGAAAAATTGAGCTTTTCGCTGAGATAAACGCTGAACATTGTAATAAGAAACGGGCAAAGCTTTTGGCAGAAGCTGGATTTGTTCAGGTAGAAGTAGGACTCCAATCAACTAACCCTGTAGTGTTAAGAAACATAAACAGAAGTTACAATATCAAGAAATTTGTCGAAGGCGCTAAATGGCTTCGAAACAATGACATAAAGGTTACCCTCGACTTGATTGTGGGGCTTCCGGGAGACAATCTGGAAAGTATTATTCGATCTATAGATTTCGTTGTTGAAAATGGGCTTTGTGACGAATTGAACCTGTACCCACTTAGTATCCTACCTGGGACAGAAATAAGAAAAAAGGCCGAGAAGCTTGGTTTAAAATATATGAAACGGCCACCCTACTACGCTTTTGAAACAAAAGACATGAAAACAGAAGACATTAGAAAAGCCTTTCAATATGCTGAAGAAACATCCGGATTTGATTTTTTCCCACCAGAAATTCCCGTCAGTCTGCAAAAGGTCATCCCCTTAACGTCATGTATAGAACTCACCGAAGTTGCCAACCTAAAAAACTATCAAATCCAAAATCTGGCCAACGTTCTAACCATAAAGCTGAACAGCCTATCCTGGTTGGATGAAACATCATCTCTAAAAAAATTTGCGGCATCTGTAATCGAGGAAAACCCTTTCATACACCTTAATTGGGTAATTCCTCTGGAATTTACCCTACCTAATTCGATTGGTTTAAATAAGCTTCAAAGTCTTTATGTAAACAGAGATCATCCAAGTGATAGGGAATTCTTTTCAACAAAATCTATAATTAATTCTGTACAAGTTTTCGTAACAAAAGAAAATAACCTGTGGATATGGATACCACCGGATGGCGATAACAGTGAATTTCGTTTGATTCCACATAATACATCACCAGAAGAACTGGGAATATTGGAAGATGAAGTTCGGAAACTTATTTCAGCATGGACAAATAGCCAAACAGTGTCTTATAAAATTACAGAAGTTTTGGGGTAATCGCCTCCAGATCATTTGTTAAGGCACTGAAGAAAAACTATGATCAGAGGCCAGGTCATGTCCGAAAAGGATTATTCCAACCAGTGTGGGCAAAAAGTAATAAAAAAGCCTGTAAACCAATATAGCCACTAGACTTTTTTCATAATCAAGCCCCAGAAAATAAAAAACACTCACCATTGAACCTTCCATAATTCCCAATGACCCGGGTATGATAGAAATCAGGGATATAAATAAACCAACGCAAAACCCAACAATTAAAATTTGAACTTTCACGTGATAGTTAGCGGCAAGAAAAGAACTTTGCAAACACCAAAACATAAGCAGCCAGTCAGCAAGGGCATACAGGCTGGCTCGCGTCAACCTCCCCATATCTTTTACCATTTGACTCATGCTTGCATCGAAATGAACAAAGGTAGAATTTAAATTTTCCAGCAATTTACATGAAAACTTGTATTTACAGACCAGGTAACCCAGCATTTTGTGTACTACCTGCCAACACTTTTTCCTAAACCCTTCATGCACAATGAAAAGTGCAAGTGTAAATATTAGTAAAAACAATATGAAGCATATTATTGGTAAGCTTATACTCACATTGGCCGAATGCCAATTGAAATGCCCGTAGAAGAAAAAGAAACCAGCTGCCACAAAAAAAATAGCTATGGTGTTGGTGAAAAAACCGTGGACAATGGAAATGGAAAGTGTTTGGCTCGGGGGTATTTTCCTCTTCGCAAGCAAGTATATCTTAATAGCAAGACCGCTTACCCCAGCAAGGGCCATTACATAATTGGCAACCGTAGATATAAACGCAACGTTGAAAACATCCGCATTTTTAAGCTGGTTTCCGGTAGCTTCCAACAGAGTTTTTAAAACCGCCGCAATGCAAATATAACTCCCGGCCGAACAAAAAAGGGCCACCACAACCCAGAAGAAGTCTAAATCCCTTAAATTCGCAAGAAGATGAGTAAAATCCGCTTTCTCAAGAACAATAAAAAAAAGAATAGAACCTACAATTATCGAAATCCAGAACCTCTTTCGACGATAAATTACCTTCAATTAGAACTTTCCCTTATTGATTGGAAGCCGTAAGTTTTAATCCTTTGCGGATAGGACAGGCTTCTAAAGCCTCCATTATTTCTTTCATCTCTTTCTTCGTTCTAAAAACCCACTGAGACTCATCACAAAAACAATATATGGCATACTCACAATCAGAACACCGACTAGATTCCTGGATTTGCTGTATTTCCATTTTCGTCCGCTCGCTTAATTCTTTCAAGGTATTCTTGCCACTCAATAGGCAACATATATTTCTTTTTGCTGTTACACTCCTTACACGCAGGCACTATATTACCCTTCGTTGACTTCCCCCCTCTAATTAACGGCACCACATGATCCATAGTCAGTTCAGCAGGTTTGAAAACTCTCCCACAATAATGGCATCTGCCATCAGCTATTTTCCGTTGCCACCATCTGGTTTTCTTTAAGTGCCTGGCCTTGAGCTTTTCACGTTTTATCTGCTCATCGGAAACCTGAACAATAAAAAAGCTCATAAACCAAGCATCCCCTTTTTAAGATCCTTGGAGACCGGTTTTTCCCCAAACCACACGCTCCATAGAGCCTCCATGAAATCGCTTCCCTCGACTATACCCTTGAGTTTTCCGTTAATTTTCACCTCCGTTCCCGATCTAGGATCATAACTGATAAATACTTCACCACCTCTAACCACTGGTTCATCAAAAAAGCTGAGGAACTTTTCTATTTTTTCCTTAAGACCAGGAGTATTTGCCTTCACACTGTCTTCAAAGGCTTCTTTCCATCCTTCAACCCATTTTTTAGGCCCTATTTTTTTGTATACCACATGCATAATGACTGCTTTAGGCACATTATCCTGAACTATTCGTTTGGCATCGGAGCTTTTATAGGGCAAGTACAAAGCTCCGTAATAAACTTCTATAAAAAACTTTTTGCGAATCCCTATTCCGTTGAGCTCACATTTCTTGTCCCCAACTATCACAAAATCAGGGAAATTTACTCCTTTAAAACTCTTTGCCAAAGCCTCTCCACTGACAAAAGTTGCAACACATACCAGAAAAAGCATATAAAACACCAATTGCCGTCTCATGACCACCATACTCCCTCAATACCTAAAACGAGTTGATATCCATTAATCCTTTTCCTTAAGAGCAGGGACAACAACATAGAATGTGTGTTTTCCTCGCTTGACTAAAAGCAATAAGCTTTCAGTTTCCTTTGCTTTTCTCAATACTCTCTTAAAATCCCTTACATTTTGAACTTTGTGCCTGTTAACTTCTTTAATTAAATCGCCCTTGCGTAATTTTGCTTCCCAGGCCGGAGTTCCAGGTTCAACATTCGTAATCAAAACACCCTTTTCATCTTCGCTCCACCCGAATTCCTTGGCTATTTCCGGTGTAAGGTTTTGTACAGACATACCCCATTTTTTGGCTTTTTCAGTCACTTCACCTGTTGCCACACCCTCTTCAGGCATTTTTCCAATCTTTACTTTAACTGTCCTTTCCTTCCCGTCCCTGAGAATCTTTATTTTCACAGTAGTTCCAGGCCTGGTAGCTGCAACTATCCTAGACAGTGCATGGGAATCCGAAACCTCCTTACCATTAAACCCCACAATTATGTCCCCTCGCTTTAAACCGGCTTTATCGGCAGGACCATCGGCTACAATATCTGCTACCAATGCTCCTTTTGCTTCTTTCAAACCAAAGGACTTAGCCAGTTCAGGTGTAACATCTTGAATCAGCACTCCCAACCATCCACGGATAATCTCTCCTTTCTTCAACTGAGGCAACAATTCTTTGGCCATGTTAATAGGTATAGCAAATCCTATCCCCTGACCTCTGGCAACAATAGCTGTGTTTATGCCTACAACTTCACCGTTGATATTAAAAAGAGGACCACCACTATTGCCGGGATTTATCGCTGCATCGGTTTGCAGGAAATCATCATATGGCCCCGCCCCAATAATTCGCCCTTTCGCACTGATTATTCCGGCAGTTACAGTATGGCCCAAACCAAATGGATTTCCCACAGCAATGACCCAATCACCGACCCGAATTTTGTCAGAATCACCAAGGACAGCTGGATCCGGAAAATCAGCATCAGGTTTAACTTTAATCAATGCCAAATCCGTCTTAGGATCTCTCCCAACAATATGAGCTTCGTACTCCTTGCCGTTATCGAGTTTGATTTTAATTTCATCTGCCTTTTCCACTACATGGTTATTAGTGAGAATATATCCATCCTTGCTAATAACAAAGCCAGACCCTAAAGAGTGAGTTTTAAACTTTCTCGTTGGAACGTCTCCAAAAAAACGCTTAAAAAATTCATCTCCAAAAAAATCTTTGAAAGGAGAATCTGGACCCCAGAAGGGTTCAAGAGGATGTCCTTTTATAACCTTCGTGGTTGATATGTTAACAACGGAATGCTTTACTTTCTCTGCTAATTCGGCAAAGGAAGGAAACTGGTTCTTATTGTTGAGCCATGCTCCGTGTGTAAGTGCGGATAGCATCACGAAACAAATGGATAATAGAAAAATGGCACCAAAGGTTGAAAATCTTCGCATAGTTATTATACCTCCTTCTGAAAGCATTTTGCTTAAACTAGTCAAACTTCTTAATAAGATTTAGATATAAAATCAAGGACAGTATTGAAAGAGCGGAGGGGAGCTTATGGACGGTCTCAAAGAAAAACAACCCAAGCTCAAAAAAGCTGCCATCAAAGCTCTGAATACTGTGCTTAAAAATCGGGATGCCCAGGAACTATATAAAAAAGCGTTAGCAAACTATGGAGAAGGTGAATTACTTACAAAGATACTAGACTACACTATAGCCACTATGGAAAAGGAAAACTCTTATGAAGGATTTTTTGAAAGTGAAGATACTCTTGTTTCCGTATGTTGTGCAGTGTGGCTTCAATTTCTCATGGTAGAAATTGGTGGAATTAATCAGGACAGGCTTCAAGTGATTGCAAAAAACATTTTCGAAGAACAAAAAAAGTCAATTACAATCCATTAAGTCAAATCTTTGATATTTTTCTATGGAAATTGTACCAAACTCCCCGTACAATCTCTCAAAAAATACCTTGGCCTCCATTAAGGTGTTAAAGACAACAGAAAATCGTGTTTGAGGTACGTTGTGTTTATCTTCTTCCTGAGTAAAGTCTAATAAATTGAAGGAATGATCATGAGGCCACTGCGTTATTAACGTCCCTAAAGATATACCTTGTATTGACACCAGGAAACGTAGTCGGCAATCCCAAGAACTATCCATCATCCACTTAATTTTAAAAAGCCTTTCAACCGGGATATCATGCCTCAAAACAAATTCATTACACCCCACTTTATGCACTGTAACCCCTCGTTCACTAAGCACTGCTATGGCTGAATCTTCTCCTGGATATGGCTTGCAGCATTTAGCAAACTTATGCACCGCATTGTCCAGCTGACCTATGGAAATAAAAAATTCCGGCAGATTCCTACCAAAAACAATTTCCTCAGAATCACTTTTAAAAAATTCCGGGAAAACTTCCATCAGTGTGCGCTTTAAACTTCGCAGGGATATCAAATCCTGGCCAACTTTGATAAACAATTCAGAATCGCTCTTTAACCCAAATTCCTTAAGAACATACCACATCTGTGGCTGCTTTAAAATATTTGAATCCGTTCGTAGTTTTTCAAGAAGCTGTAATACAATTTCCCTACCAACTCGCTCTGCATAAAACCTTCGTCTTTTTTGTATCAAACGGTTTATTCCTGATTTTGCCCTAGCCGTCTTACAAACCAGCTCATACTCCGGATCAACATCAATTGTTCTGGAAGTTGTAAGAATTTCTACTCGCGCCCCATCCTGAATAATATGAGTAGGACCCACCAAAATACCATTTACAAAAGCGCCTTTGCACCGGTCTCCCAGATCTGAATGAATCTTATAGGCAAAATCAAGAACGGTGCTATCCTTTGGCAATATATGAGAATCACCATCGGGTGAGTAAACAATTATTTCGTCCGAAGAAGCAAGCAACTTTTTCCGCTCCGGTGCAGGTCCCCCGTAGGCTCCTATTTCTCTTAGAAATTTTGTTATCTCATCATTATGCTCCTCCCTAAAAAAACCCCTGTCTTCCCGCCACTTCCTCAAGATACCATACATAGCCCAGGTATCCATTGAAGCGGTTCTAATCTTCACAAGAAAATTGTAGCCTGCATGATTAAAACGAGCATGAAGACTTTGATAACCATTCGTTTTGGGATTTGCTATGAAATCTCTAATAGTCCTGGGCTGGGGAGGAAAAACGGAATTAACAATCCCCAGAATATTGTAGCAGATAAAAGGATCTTCATCATGCACAACAATTGTGAAGTCTACGTAATTTTCTGCATTGGTTATCTCAAGAGTTTTACGCTCCCTATTGTAATAACTACCCAGCCCTTTAGGCCGGCATCTAACGGTAGTCCTTACAGAGAACGAGCCAAGCACTTCTTCCAGTTGCTTTTTAATCTTAAGCACTTTAGGATCATCACCAACTCGCTGGATATGGCTTAATATCCTCTTACTTTTTTTGGGATACAGATACATGATAGCCAGGTTGTAAAGTTCCCTCTTAACATGGAACATGTTCAACGCAGCCGCCAAAGGGGCATATATATCCAGGGTTTCCCTTGCTATGCGTTGACGCCTTGATGACGGAAGATAAAAAAGGGTTCTGAGGTTATGAAGTCTGTCCGCAAGTTTAATAACAAATACACCTAAATACTTGCTTCCAGACAATAAAATCTTCGAATGAGTCCTGTCTTGCGCCTCCTGGCTTTTTTCGCCCGGGAGTTTAATCTTGGTACAGCCGTCCACAAGCTCCGCAACGGACGATCCAAATTTACTCCTTATATCCTGAATAGAAACTCCACTAACATCTTCCACAACATCATGAAGCAGGGCAGCAGATAAAAGCGGAGCATCCCAAATCTGGAACTCATTGGCAATAATCTGTGCAACCGATACAGGATGAATTATATATGGCTCACCAGATTTTCTTCTCTGGTCTTTATGCAAATCCGCTGCGTACCTGTAAGCCTCAACAAGGAGATGACTTTGTTCGGAACATTTAGCAGCCATCCCCAATATAACTTTGTCTAACCTTTGTTTTCCATTTATTTCCAAAACTTCCATCAACATCACTCAATATAGGTCGCAAAAATTCACAATTTTTCAAGTTTTCTATAAACCTAACCAATAGAAAATATTACATCAAGCAACTGTCAAAATCTTACCGAGAACCGGTAAGTGCAGCTCGATCTAAAAACTTTCCTTAATGCCCTTTATGAAGCCAACCAGCATAATTTACAAGGCCAAAGTTTGCCATTGTTGAATACTATTCCGGCGTTTTGCCACTGGTTCGTTTAAGAATCATGTGTTAGATGTCTTTGTCAATTGAATGAAGAAAACTAAAATAGTCGATGAACTAGAACACGAAAAAAGGGAGAGGTCATGCTGGTCATCCACAAGCTCGTCGAAAACTTAACATTAGCGATTCTTATAGCAGCAATCTTCCCAATTCCATCCCATGCCCAAAAGAATATACTAGTTACGATACCTCCTGAAAAATACTTTGTGGAACAAATTGCCGGAAACCTTGTAAATGTTTCATCCATAATACCAGCAGGCATAGACCCCCACACCTATGAACCAAAGCCCAGTGATCTTATGAAACTGAAAAAGGCTGATCTATTCATCGCTGTAGGAACTCTTGAATTTGAACGGAAATGGCTTCCAAAATTCAAGAAAATGTTTCCTGGCTTAAGATTTATTTCTCTTTTTGAGGGAATTTCTCTGACAAATTTAAAGAATAAAGATCTTATGGCACCCGAAGGTTTTGATCCTCACATATGGCTAAGCCCACCTCTTGTTGTATTGGAGTCCAGAGTAATTTATGACAATTTGTGTAAATTGCTTAAGGAACAAAAAACGCTGGAGCAAAAATACAAAGCATGGATAAATAGATTAATAACCCTTGATAACATCCTGATGCACAAACTCAGTAATTATAAGGGGAACATCTTTTTATCATATCATCCAGCGTGGCGTTACTTTGCGAAATCCTATGGGCTTGTTCAATTAAGCATTGAAATTGATGGAAAGAAACCA
Organism: Syntrophobacterales bacterium; assembly: GCA_026992355.1. Lineage (GTDB taxonomy): Bacteria > Desulfobacterota > Syntrophobacteria > Syntrophobacterales > Thermodesulforhabdaceae > JALXAE01. Next base: position 21,658 of record JALXAE010000262.1, read on the forward strand.
GGTCCCCGTAGATTAGCTGCCATAGCGAGCAAAATCAAACTCAATCAAATCTCAACTATTTTCGTCCACACCAGCTCTCCCCCCTTGGTTGCTAAAAAACTGGCAACTACTATGAAGCTCGAAATAGAAATCATAAATCCGCTAGACTATAACTGGGAAGAAAACATGAAAAAAGTTGCAGAGTTAATTTTAAAATCATTCGGTAAGACTGATTAACTGAATACAGGCAGGGCGACTTATGGAAAACATCGTATTGGAGTTAAATAACGTAAGTTTTAGTTATAATGGCCTGAAAGTTTTAGAAAATGTTAGCTTCAAGGTTCCTGAAAAGGATTTTCTCGCTCTTTTGGGACCAAATGGAGGCGGAAAAACTACTCTGCTAAAGTTATGTATAGGTCTTTTAAAACCCTCTCACGGGGAAATAAAACTCTTCGGCTCGGACCCTCCTTATGTAAAACACCTGGTAGGCTATGTTCCTCAGGAAGCAAACCCTAATCCATCCTTTCCTATAACTGTTTTGGATGTGGTCTTAATGGGAAGGTTGAACAGAAAAAAAGGAAAAATATTTAAGAAATTTAATAAAGATGACATTGAGGCATGCAGTAATATTATGCAAAAGCTGGGAATATGGGGTCTGAAAAATAGGCGAATTAGAGACCTATCAGGTGGTCAGCGACAGCGAGTTATGATAGCAAGAGCCCTAGTCTCTGATCCAAAAATAATTTTCATGGACGAGCCCACCGCAAGTGTTGATAGAACATTTCAAACCGAGCTTTACGAACTTCTCAGAGAGCTAAACCAGAAAATGACAGTCGTAGTAGTGAGTCATGACCTCAGTGTCTTATCATCTTACGTAAAATCCGTTGCTTGTGTTAACAAATTTGTTTATTACCACTCGGCAGCCGAAATTACAAAAGAAATGATAGATGCTATTTACCATTGCCCTGTGGAACTTGTAGCCCACGGTATTCCCCACAGGGTATTGCAGGAACACTAGCTGGAGCCTTACGATGCTCGACATTTCAACTTTCGACTTTATGAAATACGTCCTCTTAGGAGCCCTCCTCGCGTCCGTTGCATGCGGTATAGTGGGCACATTGATAGTGGTAAATCGTTTAGTATTTCTCGCCGGTGGTATTGCTCATGCAGCCTACGGTGGAGTGGGTATAAGCATATACTTCAATCTTCCTCTTCTGCCATCTGTATTGGTCTTTTCCATAATCTGTTCACAAATACTAGGGCATACAACATCCAGATCTCGGTATAAGTCCGATGCCATGGTGGGAATTATTTGGGCTGTTGGCATGTCAATAGGGGCTCTTCTTGTAAACCTATCACCAGGATACCATGCCGATGTCATGGGATATTTGTTTGGAAGTATTTTGACGATTGTACCCAAGGATATCATAGTAATCGGTCTCCTAGATCTATTGTTGCTATGGTGGACTATTTTATTTTATGGTGAAATCCTTGCTGTGTCCTACGATCCTGAATTCGCAATCGTATCAGGAATTAAAGCAAGGCTCTTCTATCAGCTTATTCTGCTCTTCTCAGCAATTACTGTGGTAGTTCTTATGAGATTCGTGGGGTTGATTCTTGTTATAGCTCTTCTTTCCATCCCATCTTATATTGCAGAAGATATCACAGCATCTTTAAAAAAAATGTTTGCGGTATGCGCTCTACTAACCCTCACTTTTTTAATAGCAGGACTCGCTATATCTGTATATCTAGACCTTCAACCCGGCCCAACAATAATCATATCTGCAACAGTAATGTTCATACTGGTCAAGATAGCAAACAGAATCGTTGCAAAGAATAAATCAAACTTTTGAATTGATAAGGATCGTTAAGGGATAAGAGTTGAAAAAATAGTAGTTTTCAAATTCTTTCACAAAATCTCTTTCAAAAATGCTTAGAAATTTTTCCCGTACTTCCAAAAAATTAACCGATCCTTTTTCATACCTAAAAATAAGATTCTTAAGTTCCGTAAAAATCTTCTGATCAATTATTCCGGCTATCCCCTGCAAAAAACAAGACAAACAATAAACTGTCAGCCTTCTATTCTTAGGAACAGCAAGAAGTCGGGCAACACACTTTTTGTAAGTATCCAACTTACTCGTTTTTAAAAATTCATCTAACATCTCTGCCATTCTCGGATTTCGACAGATAAATAAACAGTAGCTTTTTTGATGAAACTCATAAAAATTTTCCTCAAAAGTGTTTGCAAAAACCTTTTCTAGCCTCCACGTCATAAAGACTCTTTCCAAAAACTGGTCTAGACGATCGAAGCAATTTAGCTCATCATCCTGTATCGCTGGAAGCCATGGATAGCGTTCTCTAAAAGCCCTTGCAAACAACCCTTTACCCATTCGCAGATAACCGCCCCCACTCTCATGCCATACCTTTACTTTATACAAACCACAGGAAGGAGAACTTTTCTTAAATATGAACCCGAAAAGAGTGAGTTTTTCGAGTTCAACCAGCTTTGCATTTATCCATCTCTGCATCCTAAAAGTTAAATCTTCTCTGGAATGATCCCCTATCAAACATGGATTATTTATTTTGCCGATTAACTTAATAGGTTCGCGAGGTACAGGCAGTCCCATTTCAACTTCAGGACATACGGGAACAAGGCGCATGTATCTGGATAACACATTTGATATAAAAGCATTTCTAACGTCTTGACCATTGTATCTGAAACTTCTGCCGATTAGACAAGCACTAACACCAACCGTTGGCTTCTCTTTCATAAATTTTAATCTCCTATTATGGCTGAGAAACACAAACTTCGAAAAAACAATTTTTTAAAACAAACCTGACATTAAGGTCTTGATTTTTTGCAAGATTGTTTTTATTTTTTGTTAGCACTCTATGATATAGAGTGCTAATATTCTTGTTCGTGGTAACCAAGAAAGTTTAATATACTAAAATCTTAAGCCAAAGGAGGGATTGGATGATGAGGTTGCGTCCGCTTCATGATAGGGTTATAGTCCAGAGAATCGAAGAGGAAACAAAGACTCCTGGTGGAATTATCATTCCCGATACCGCTAAAGAAAAACCCCAGCAGGGCAAGATTATTGCCGTAGGAAATGGAAAGCTTCTTGAAGATGGCAAGGTAATTCCCCTAACCGTTAAGGAAGGTGACAGGGTACTTTTCTCCAAATATGCAGGAACAGAGGTAAAGGTACAGGGTGAAGAGTATCTTATCATGAGAGAAGACGACATCCTTGCGATTGTTGAAAATTCCAGCAAGTAAGACGGATAAAGGGGAGGTGATGATATGCCAGCCAAGATGATTGAATACGGTTCTAGTGCTCGTGAAAAAATCATTAGAGGTGTAGATATACTCGCAGATGCAGTAAAGGTCACTCTCGGACCCAAAGGGCGTAATGTAGTAATTGAAAAAACCTTCGGTTCACCTCTGGTAACTAAAGACGGCGTAACAGTAGCCAAGGAAATAGAACTTGAGGACAAGTTCGAAAATATGGGCGCCCAAATGGTAAAAGAGGTTGCCAGCAAAACAAGTGACGTAGCAGGAGATGGAACCACCACAGCTACAATTCTCGCTCAGATTATCTTCCATGAGGGTTCCAAGCTTGTAGCAGCAGGCCACAACCCAATGGCTCTTAAACGAGGAATTGACAAAGCTGTTGAAAAGGTTGTGGAAGCTTTAAAAGCCCAGAGCAAAGAAGTCAAAGATCAAAAAGAAATTGCTCAGGTAGGTGCAATCTCCGCAAATAACGACCCCGAAATTGGTAACATCATAGCGGAAGCAATGAGCAAGGTTGGGAAGGAAGGGGTCATCACTGTTGAAGAAGCAAGAGGTATCGAGACCACTCAGGATGTGGTCGAAGGAATGCAGTTTGACCGTGGATACATTTCCCCTTACTTCGTAACTGATCCCGAAAAGATGGAAGTGGTGCTAGAAGACGCTTATATTCTGTGCCATGAAAAGAAAATCAGCAACATGAAGGACCTGCTTCCTATTTTGGAACAGGTTGCCCGCATGAATAAACCACTCCTCATAATTGCTGAAGATGTAGAAGGTGAAGCTCTCGCTACACTGGTCGTGAACAAACTGAGAGGAACCCTGAAAGTTTGTGCCGTTAAAGCTCCTGGATTCGGAGAACGCCGCAAAGCAATGCTTCAAGACATCGCGATTCTTACAGGTGGACAGGTGGTGTCTGAAGATCTTGGCGTTAAACTCGAAAATATAAGCACAAATGATCTTGGTACCGCAAAACGCGTGGTTGTTGACAAAGACAACACCACCATAATCGATGGTGGTGGAAGTAGAGAACAGATAGAAGCCAGGATCAAGCAAATAAGAACTCAAATTGAGGAAACCACGAGCGATTACGATAGAGAAAAGCTTCAGGAAAGATTGGCCAAACTGGTCGGGGGTGTAGCGGTTATTAAAGTCGGTGCAGCTACTGAAACCGAAATGAAGGAAAAGAAAGCAAGAGTTGAAGATGCTCTGAATGCTACAAGAGCTGCTGTTGAAGAGGGAATCGTTGCCGGTGGTGGTGTAGCTCTTCTGAGATGCCAAAAAGCCCTTGATGAGCTGGAGCTCGAGGGAGAAGAAAGATTTGGTAAAGACATAGTAATGAGGGCTTTAGAAGAGCCGCTCCGTCAGATCGCCAACAATGCTGGTCATGAAGGCTCCATAGTCGTTGAAAAGGTAAAGGAAGGCGAAGGCGGTTTCGGCTTCAATGCCCAGACAGAAGAATATGAAGACCTCATTGAGGCCGGTGTAATAGATCCGACTAAGGTTGTACGTTGTGCCATCCAGAATGCTGCAAGTGTAGCTTCGTTACTGCTTACAACAGAAGCTATGATTGCTGAAAAACCAGAAGAAAAGAAACAACAAACAACCCCTCCAATGCCTGAATATTAATGAGAAATAAAAGAGGGGGGCTTTTCATAGCCCCCTTTCTTAATTTCAAATGCCAAGTTTCCTTCACTTTATTCGGCTGTTTTTATTTTCCTGACGTAGGAAGCAGCCTCAATGCCAGCTACGCAACCTTCACCTACTGCTTTAGCAATTTGCCACGGAGGCCCACAAATATCCCCTGCAGCGTAAACTCCAGGGACATTGGTTTCTTGCCTTTTGTTGGTCACAATAAATTGGAGGGTTTCAGGATCCAACTGCACACCCAGAGAAGCTGCTAATTCAATGGCTCCTTTAGCACCAAGCTCAATGAATACACCTTCAACATTAATAATGTTTCCATTATCCAGAAGAACACCCGTAACACCCTTTTCATCCCCAAGGATCTTTATAACTCGGGTATTTTCATGAATAATTACCGAACTATTTCTAACTTGATTATCCAGGTTCTCAGTCACCCGCAGTCGTGAATCACAGATTAAGTGAACTTCGTGAGAATAGAACAACATTGTAAATGCACCTGACACAGCAGCGCTTTCACAACCAATTACAGCAACCGGTTTGTTCCTGAAAAAGTTTGCATCACACTCAACACAATAACTAACCCCCTTCCCCAAAAACTCCTTTTCGCCGGGAACCCCCAAACGCTTTCTTGAAACTCCCATGGCAAAAACAACAGCAAGACAACTAATTACCCTACCGCTTTCAGTCTGAATTTCAAAGCCATTGCCACTTGGCTTTATAGAGATCACATCTTCGTCAATAAACTCAGCTCCTGCCTGTTGAGCCTGAATTCGACCCTGTTCAATAAGATCTACGCCCGTAATTCCGGGAATACAGCAATAATTCTCAATATGAGCATTGTATGCACTACTTTTATGGATCTTGCCCAGTACAACCACCTTGACTTTCTTTCTAGCAGCATGTATTGCCGCTTGCAAGCCGGCAGGCCCGGTACCTATTACCACAACATCACAAAACAATTCCATGAGTTGGACTCCCAGTAACGCAAATAATTACAACATCTCTCTGACTTGCTGACGAATAACCTTTTTATCCAGTTTACCGACGCTGGTCTTCGGAATCTGGTCAACAAACAGTATCCTATCGGGAACCCCCCATTTAGATATAGTTCCCTTTTCTACAAACTTTAAATAGAAATTCTTGAGTTCCTCTTCGTCCACCTTGCCAGCAAACTCCTTCTTTAGGACCACCAGAACCACCGGTCGTTCTCCCCACTTCTCGTCAGGTACTCCAACAGCGGCAGCCTCACTAACTGCTTCGTGCTGCAAGATAATATTTTCTAAATCCAGTGAAGATATCCACTCACCTCCTGTCTTTATTACATCCTTTATTCTGTCAGTAATCTTAAGGTAACCTCTCTCGTCAATGTAACCCACATCGCCCGTATGCAGCCATCCGTTAGCCCATAGTTCCTCACTCTTTTCAGGATCCTTAAAATAACCTTGAGTCAACCAGGGGCATCTAACCACTATTTCACCGGTAGATTTTCCATCATGGGGTAGAAACTCGCCTTCTGCATTCACGATATCAAGATTAACAAGGGGTATTGGAATACCCGTTTTTGTGCGAATCTTAACCTGCTTATCCAAATTCCAATCGATCATATCAGGCCTTAAATTAGCCAGGGTTAGCACGGGGCATGTTTCCGACATGCCATAGCCTGTGTAAACATCTATTCCTCGTCTCAACGCTTCCTTACAAAGAGCTTCAGGTAGAGCTGAACCACCGATTATTACTCTCCAGCAAGACAAATCAATTTCATTGGACAGAGGATGGCTGAGTAACATGTGAAGAATTGTAGGAACACAATGGCTGAAGGTCACTCCTTCTTTTTCAATTAAACGAAGAAGAAATTCCGGATCATATCTTCCCGGGTAAATCTGTTTAATTCCCAGCATAGTAGCCACATACGGCAAGCCCCAGGCGTGCACGTGAAACATCGGTGTTATAGGCATGTAAACATCATCAACAGTTATTCCCTTTCCTCCCGGCTTTAAAGCGTTAGCGCCGGCAACAGTGCCCAAGGTATGCAAAACCAGCTGCCTATGGCTGAAATACACTCCTTTAGGCAACCCTGTAGTACCTGTCGTATAAAAGGTGGTTGCCTTAGTGTTTTCATCAAAATCTGGGAAATCGTAGTCGGGAGAAGCATTTTTTAACAAAGCTTCATATTCCCCATCAAAATCACTCCCAGAAGACAAAGCTCCAAAATCATCCTGAAGTAATATAAACGCCTTTACTGTAGCTAATTTATCTTTGACCATATCAATAAGAGGAACAAAGTCAGAGTGTACAAGCAAGACATCATCCTCAGCATGATTTATGGTATATACAATTTGCTCCGGAGAAAGGCGAACGTTAATCGTGTGCAAAACGGCTCCCATCATAGGCACAGCAAAGAAGCATTCGAGATACCTATGGGAATCCCAATCCATCACACCGACCGTATCTCCAGGTTTAACTCCCAGGTCCGATAGGGCATTGGCTAATTTACCTATCCTCTGGAAAAATTCATCATAGGTCTGCTTATAAACATCACGATACTTAATTTCCTGATCCCTGGCTATTCTTTGGGGTGTATGTAAAAGATGTTTGATAAGCAAAGGAAACTCATAGGCAGACGGTGTTTTTTCTATAAGCTGTGCCATGCTTATAACCTCCCATGTGTTATTTATGCTAACTAAGGTCCCATGCTCCCGCGCACCCTATGTATTTTAAAAACAATTTTTTTCTGCTAAGGAAAGAATATCGCTCATCAGGATGTACACAGAAGTTCTCAGGACGGAAGGTATGGAGTCAGATCATCTGTGTATTCTGTGAGAACTCTGAATCCATTTTCTTCAAGCACTTCCTTAGCTTTTTCGATCACATTCTGTCGAAACCTTAGGAGCAATTGCCACACGCCTTCATAGTTAGGCAATGGATGGGACATTATACTCCGAATATTTATACCGTGATTAGCGAGTATTGAGGTTATTTCACCTAAAACCCCCACTTTGTCCTTAACTAAAATGGTAAGTCGACCACTGTCATCACTCATTCCCATAGCCTTGAGAAGCACTTCCATTAAATCAACAGTGGTTATTATACCCACAAGCTTCGCTTCATCATTTAAAACAGGTAAACATCCTATTTTGTGATCATGCATGATAAGCGCCGCTCGCTCAATGGTCATATCAGGAGTTGCCGTGATTATGTTTTTTTTCATAATACCTTCTACTGTAATTTTCTGAAGAATATAAGTAAGCTCGTAAACACTCAATGTAGTTGCAGGGGACGCCCACGCTTCTCTAATATCTCTGTCCGTAACCAGCCCTACGAGCCTACCTTTTTCATCAGTTACAGGAAGATGAGAAATGTTATTTTCCTTCATAAGATCTCTTGCTTTCATAATAGGAGTGTCTGGATCAATTGTTATCAACCTTGTGGTCATGTGCCATCCAACATACATAATTGAAGCCTCCTGCTTATGATTTAATTAATAAACACCGACTTATAGTAGCCGGTATTTTCTATAACCGTTCCAGCTCCTCTAACAATGGCAGTAAGAGGATCTTCATCAACATGAACCGGTAAACCAGTTTCTTTTTTTATTAATTTGTCCAACCCTTTAAGCAGAGCGCCACCTCCTGCAAGCCAAATACCGCGAGAATGAATATCCGCAGCAAGTTCAGGCGGCGTCTTTTCAAAGGCCCGTTTGATCGATTCGATTATAACCTGTGTGGGCTCCTGGAGAGCTTCACGAATTTCCTGATCGGTTACATAAAAATTTTTCGGAATACCGGTCAATATCTCCTTGCCTGTAACTTTTAGCTTAAGAGGCTTAGAAAAAGGAATGGCTGATCCTATTTTCATTTTTATTTTTTCAGCTACCAATTCACTAATAATCATTTGATGCTTTTTCTGAACGTATCTGACAATGGCCTCATTAGCTTCGTCACCCGCTACCCTCACCGATTCACTATAAGCAACAGCAAACATGGATATCACTGCCACCTCGGTTGTTCCCCCTCCAATATCAACAACCATGCTACCTTCAGGTTGATCAATCGGAAGTCCCGCTCCTATTGCTGCGGCCATCGGCTCTTCAAGCAACATTACCTTGCCCGCTCCTGCTTGCTCTGCAGCTTCAATAACGGCTCTTTTTTCCACAGCCGTTATTCCTGTCGGCACAGCAACAACAAGCTTTGGCTTAACAAGTTGTTTTCTTCTGAGAACTGAACTAATAAAATACTTTATCATAACACTGGTAATTTCAAAATCAGCGATAACGCCATCTTTCAGAGGTCTTATGGTAACAATGTCTTCACCATGCTTTCCTATCATTTCCTTAGCAGCATGACCTACAGCTACAACTTGATAATCACTTCTTCTGATTGCAACTACGGATGGTTCGTTCAAGACAATTCCCTGACCTCGCAGGTATATCAGGGTGTTTGCCGTACCAAGATCCATGGCAAGATCTCTCGCAAAAAAACTCAACAGTTTTCTCAACATATCCTACTCCATCAAAGCTCAGCCATTTCCACTGGACAATTCGAAATGACATTTTTGCAAAGCCTGCATTGTACTTTTGTAAACATCGTTATACATTTATTATCGAAGCAAACAAAAGGTCAAATCAAACCTTTTGCTAATTTAGGAGTCTATTATGGATAACAAACCTCATTATAAAATGAGCAGCATCGTTTTTATTATATTTTTTTCAATAAGTCTTCTTGTTTTTGTACCAAATTATACAACATCCTTTGACCTTCCCCGTTCTGGCAGGGTCATAGCGGTGTTCGATGGTGATACAATAATGTTAAAAGGAGGAATAAAAATTCGCTATCTTGGCATCGACGCACCGGAAATTGCGCACGACGACAAACCTGCCGATTGTTATGGCCGGGAAGCAAAATGGTACAACCATAAACTTGTGTATGGCAAGATTGTCACCCTAAAATACGACAGAGAGAAGAAGGACCGCCATGGGCGCCTTTTAGCTTACGTTTATACCCCCGATGGCAAATGCGTTAACGCTGAATTAATAAAGCATGGCTATGCCTTTGTCTTTAGAAAACCGGAGGGATTCAAAAAGCTGGTACACTTCTTACGATTGCAGGATCTCGCCATGCAAAAAAGGCGAGGCATGTGGGGATTCTGCAAAACGAAGCGTGAACGTTTTTATATTGGTAACAAAAACAGCTTTGTCTTCCACAGACCATCGTGCCCTTATGGCAAAAGAACAAGCATTAGAAATAGAATCATATTCCGTACCAGAGAAGAAGCTTTTAGAGAAGGCTTTCATCCATGCAGACGATGCAAACCCTGAAGCGAGGTATATCAAATAGGCGCTATCCAGACCGTCCCTTAATCGGGGTAGGAGGCATTGTATTTCGCGACGACCACGTGCTACTGGTCAAAAGGGCTAGAGAACCGAGCAAAAACAAGTGGTCTATCCCTGGGGGTCTTGTAAAGATAGGCGAGACCCTGGAAATGGCTATAAAAAGAGAGATTTACGAAGAAACAAAAGTGAAAGTTCAAGTAGTCGATATAGTTGCTATCTTGGATAGAATAATTCGGGATGCCCAAAACAAAATCGAATTTCATTATGTTCTTATTGACTTTTTATGTAAACCACTGTCAGTAAACGAACCCGTAAGAGGGGACGATTCAAAAGACAGCCGTTACGTGAAATTGTCTGATCTGCATAAATTTTCCCTCACAAGAGGAACGAAAGATGTCATCATGCAAGCTTTTCTAAAAAAAGAAAACCCTATTTACTTCAAATTGTAGACCCATTGCATGTTAGGATAAATGAAAATAATCAAGTTGGGTAGAGAAGGTATCGTTAAACTTTTTTTATTTTGTTTTAAAAATTGAACAACTTTAATTCTGTCCTGAACCTCATACTCAAAACACAAAAAAACCCCTTTTCATTCAACTGCAGAAATACCTTCCCAAAAATCTTTTGTTACTTCTTTTATTCAGTAACTATTTATTTTGAGGTTTTGGGGCCAGAACCATTACCAGATTACGCCCTTCCTCCTTTGGGCTTTGTTCAACAACTGCCTCTTCCTCAAGTTCCCCCTTTATCCGCTCCAATATTTGATATCCCTGATCCTTATATATTACCTCACGTCCCCTGAATAAAATTGTAACCTTCGCTTTATTCTTTTGGGATAGGAATCTTTTTATATGCCTAAGTTTCGTCTGAAAGTCATGTTCATCAGTTTTAGGGCGGAGTTTTATTTCTTTCACCTGAATAACTGTTTGTTTTTTCCTGGCTTCCTGAGATTTCTTGCTAAGCTGGTATTTATACTTACCATAATCCATTATCTTGCATACCGGCGGATTGGCTTGAGGTGCCACTTCCACCAGGTCAAGCCCCTCTTCCTCGGCAATCTGGAGAGCTTGAGATAGGGGCACTACTCCCAGCTGTTTACCCTCCGAATTTATGAGCCTTACTTCTCGAGCTCTAATCTGGCTGTTTACTCGTACTTCCTTTTCCAGGGCTAATCCCTCCTTGTTTTTTTTAAATTATTCCTAATCCAACACGCCCCTTTGTCTCTTCGCGACATTCTTTTTCAAGAAAATCTATAAATTCCTCAACCTTCATCATACCTAGTTGCTTTCCGTCCCTTTTTCTAGGGTTTATACATCCAGCCTCCACCTCTCGATCCCCTATAACCAGCATGTAGGGAATCTTTTGAACTTGAGCTTCCCTTATCTTGAAACCCAATTTCTCATTCCTGTCATCCAATTCCACACGAACACCGGCATCACGAAGCTGTTCGAACACTCTACTAGCAAATTCAAGCTGACTGTCCGTTACTGTAACAATTATAGCCTGAACAGGAGCCAACCAGGACGGAAAAGCTCCAGCATAATGCTCAATCAATATCCCAAGAAAACGCTCCATAGCACCCAGAATTACCCTGTGAAGCATCACAGGTCTGTGTTTTTGACCATCTGGTCCTATGTAGGTTAGATCAAATCGATCAGGGAGAGTAAAATCACACTGGATAGTTGCACACTGCCACTTCCTGTTTAGAGCGTCTTTTAACTTCACGTCAATCTTTGGACCATAAAAGGCCCCTTCACCTTCGCAAATTTCATAGGATAATCCCTTATCTCTGAGAGCGTTGATTAAGGCACCGGTAGCCCTTTCCCAATCCTCATCGGATCCAATGGACTTTTCAGGCCTTGTGCTGATTTCCATTTCATAGGGAAATCCAAACATATCCATAACATCAATAACGAAATCAATAACTCCCTGGATTTCTGATTGAAGCTGATCGGGGGTGCAGATAATGTGAGCATCATCTTGCGTAAATTGTCGTACCCTCAAAAGACCATGAAGAACCCCTGATTTCTCGTGCCTATGAACAGTTCCAAGTTCAAAATATCTTATGGGCAGATCCCTATAGCTTCTTACTTTGGATTTATAAATAAGCATGTGAGCCAGGCAATTCATGGGTTTGATACCATATGACTGCCCTTCTATCTCGGTAAAATACATGAACTCTCTGTAATTATCGAAGTGTCCCGATTTCTTCCACAGTTCTGTCTTGAGGAGAGTGGGACCCATTACAATCTGGTAACCCCTCCTCAAATGTTCTTTTTTCTCAAACGTTTCAAGAATTTGCCTTATCAGAGCACCTTTCGGATGGTATATAACCATCCCAGCGCCAACTTCGTCGCTAAACTGGAAAAGATCAAGCTCCTTGCCAAGGCGCCTATGGTCTCTCTTTTTAGCCTCTTCCAGAAACTCCAAGTACTTCTTTAATGCTTTCTTATCGGCAAAAGCTGTTCCGTATATTCTCTGAAGCATCTGATTGTTTTCATCGCCACGCCAATATGCACCCGCGACACTGGTTAATTTGAAAGCTTTAATATATCCGGTATCCGGAACATGGGGTCCTCTACACAGATCAACGAAACTTCCTTGCTCATAAATGGATACAGCGTCTTCATCCATTTCTTTTAGAAGTTCTACTTTGTAGCTTTCCCCCTTTGATTCGAAAAATTTAATAGCTTCATTTTTGGGTAGTTCCTTCCTTTGAAAAGTATATCTTTTCTTTATTATCTCCTTCATCCGCTTTTCTATTTTTTCTAAATCATCAGACGAAAAAGGCTTAGGCACATCAAAATCGTAGTAAAATCCATTTTCTATGCTAGGACCTATAGCAACCTTGGCCTCTGGGAATAACTCCTTAACCGCCTGAGCCATAACATGGGAAGTGCTGTGTCTCAAAATATCCAAGCCTTCTGGAGAATCAATGGACACAGGCGTTATGGTGCCACTCTTTTCAATTGTTCGTGTTAAATCATATAGATCACCATTTATCTTTGCCGCAACCCATTTGGGGTCAAGCTTTCCAAAAAGCTTTTCAAGAACATCTTTAACCAGTGCACCATGCGGCACTTCAGCTTTCTCACCTGATGGGCTATATACTTCCAAAATCGACTCACTCATGTCCGTATCCTTTCACGAATAAAAATAAAAAGCATCGCATACAGGCGATGCCTTTCCTTTTTATTCGGCTTATAATTATGTTCTGCTTAATCCGCCGATTTGCCCCAAGGAATGAACTTATGGCCTCTTATTTAAGTTTTATCAATCCTGGTAGGCACGGACGGTTTCGAACCGTCGACCTCTACCGCGTCAAGGTAGCGCTCTCCCCCTGAGCTACGTGCCTACTTACCATTAACAGGCACCTACATAGCCAAAGATAGAGTCAATGTCAAGCTGTTTGGAGAATGTGCTTATTGAAAAAAATACAAGAATTTAAAAGGTCGCAACACCAAAAATGTTTGACTGTTCTTTGGGTTGAGAATAGGAATGAAAAAAACAATAAAAACTGAATTTAAACCTTTTCTCACCTTTTACGGGAGGGAAGCATGGTTGGAATTGCTGCCTTTGGTGCTTATCTGCCACGATTTCGCATAAAACGAAAAGAAATTCTGGAAGCTATGGCTTGGATAAACCCGTCTTTGTGGAGCCTATCAAGGGGCGAAAAGGCTGTGGCAAATTATGATGAAGATGCCATAACTCTTGCCGTTTCTGCGATAAGGAATATGTCCCATGAAAGTCTAGATAACTTCCTAAAACAAAAGGAAAAGGTTTTATTTGTTGCCTCTACGACCTTTCCCTATGCTGAAAGATTGAACAGCGCAATCGTTTCAGAAGCTATTGAATGTGCTGAAGCAGTCGAGACCGCTGATTTTTCGGGATCTTCCAGGGCATCTACGTCCGCTCTAATTGCAGCGCTTAAACAGGCTGCATCTACCGAATCCTTTTCCGCCATAGTCGCATCGGGAGAAGTCCGAAAAGCAAAGCCTGGGAGTCTCGATGAAGCTTACATTGGAGATGGTGGATGCGCTTTAATGATCGGAACAAAAAACGTAATAGCAGCCTATTGTTCCAGTTTGTCCTTCTCCTTTGATTTTCCTTCAGACATCAGGTCGTCATCGGAACCTTTCCGTCGATCATGGGAAGAACGATGGATAAAAGATGAAGGTTACAAAAAACATATTCCCTTTGCAATTGATGCCTACCTGAGGAAAAATGGATTTTTTCCGGAAAACTTTCGTTATGTTATCTATCCCTGTCGTTACGAAAGAGAACACAAAGCTATTGCCCGAATGCTCCGTCTTCGGGAAGAACAGGTTGTTCCGTCTTTGATCAATAAAATAGGAGATACTGGTTCTGTCCACCCTTTGATTATGCTTTGTTACGCCCTTGAACGTTCATCCCCCGGCGATCAAATCCTTCTTGTTGGTTATGGAAATGGAGTCGATGTAATTCATTTTGAGGTTTCCCCCGAGATAAAGAATTACATTCCACGGGTATCCTTTGAAAAACTTTTGGAAATAAACGCTCCCATTAGTTACGAAAAGATGGTTTCATTTAGAGAAATTATGCCTGTCGAAAAGGGAATTCGAGGGGAGTTTCAGCCTGAAACTCCAATGTCCGTTGTTTGGCGAAACAGAAAAGCAATTTTAGGGCTGGTAGGAAGCAAGTGTCGCAAATGTGGTTTGCCTCAGTATCCTCCCCAAAAGGTTTGTGTAAATCCCCATTGCCTTTCTGCTGGAGAAATGGAACCTTACTCCTTTTCGAGAAAATCTGCAAAAATTTTTAGCTATACTGGAGATAATCTCGCCTTCTCTTTAGATCCACCCCAGATTTACGGTATTGTAGATTTTGAAGATGGCGGAAGAATGATGCTTGACTTTACAGATTGCAAACTGGAGGAACTTAAAGTCGGTATGGAAGTGGAGCTTACTTTCCGTCGCAAATATCATGATGCGCATCGAGGCATTCACACTTATTTCTGGAAGGCAACACCTCTTAGGACCTGAAATAACTCTGGAGGATTAAAACATGGCAACTGGAATTAAAGACAAAGTAGCCATAGTAGGAATGGGGTGTACTCGGTTCGGCGAAAGGTGGGATGCAAGTGCTGAAGATCTTATGGTTGAAGCTTTCATTGAAGCGGTTGAAGACGCCGGAATTGAACCGAAAGAAATAGAGGGTGCCTGGCTGGGTACATGCTTCGAAGAAATACATGTAGGAAAGAGTGGTATCCCTCTTTCGCAAACGCTTAAGCTTCAAAACATTCCTGTAACCAGGGTTGAAAACTTTTGTGCAACAGGAACGGAAGCCTTCCGTGCAGCTGCTTACGCCGTTGCCTCCGGCGCCTGTCGTATAGCCCTCGCCCTGGGGGTAGAAAAACTCAAAGATACCGGTTACGGGGGGCTGCCGGACTTTGGAACGGTCATGGGAACACTTAACAGGTTTATACTACCCAACTTCACGGCTCCGGGTGGATTTGCACTTATGGCAACACGATATTTTGCTAAGTACAATATTTCTCCAGAAGAAGGCAAAATGGCTCTTGCAAAAATATCCTGCAAAAGCCACCGCTGCGGTGCTCTGAATCCGAAAGCCCATTTACGCAAAGAAATAACGGAAGAACAGGTTTTAAAAGCACCTATTATTGCATGGCCTCTTGGACTTTTCGATTGTTGTGGAGTGAGTGATGGAGCGGCGGCAGCTATAATAACAACCCCAGATGTAGCAAGGGGACTGCGTAAGGATTTTGTCAAGGTAAAAGCTCTCCAAGTAGCGTGCACATCGGGAGAAGAAATGTTCACCCAAAACTGGGATGGAACATATCTCAAGACTACGACTCAAGCTGCTATAAGAGCTTATCAAGAAGCAGATGTCAAAAATCCCCGTGAAGAACTCAGTCTAATCGAAGTACATGATTGTTTTTCCATTACGGAACTGGTGACTTATGAAGATCTTCAGATTTCTGAACGAGGTAAAGCCATAAGGGATATAAACGATGGTTTCTTTGAACTCACCGGAAACATTCCATGCCAATCTGATGGAGGCTTGAAGTGTTTCGGTCATCCCATAGGAGCCTCTGGGCTGCGCATGATTTATGAAGTCTACAAACAACTCCAGCATAAGGCTGGAGAAAGGCAAATACAAGATCCTCACCTGGGTCTTACCCATAATCTTGGCGGCATCCCTTCTTTCAGCGTTTGTAGTATTGCTATATTTGGAATTTAAAAATGTTTTTTTATGGTCAGAAGAATGAAGAAATTGCCCATTGGCATTCAGAACATTAGAGAAATTATAGAAGAAAACTACGTTTATGTTGATAAAACCCCTTTTGCCTACAGATTGATTACCGAAAGGAAGTACTATTTTCTTTCTCGTCCTCGAAGGTTTGGAAAGAGTCTTTTTTTGGATACTCTATCTGAGATTTTCAAGGGAAGCAGAGAGCTTTTTGAGGGGCTTTATATCTATGGCCGCTATGACTTTAAGCCCTATCCTGTGATTCGCATAAGCTTTGGTAGTGGTGATTATGGGATACTTGAGAGTATATCCAAGGAAATTATCTATCTCTTGAAATGGAACGCTGAGAAGCTTGGGGTTAGCTGCACTGATCTTGATGATGCAAAGATTTGCTTCAAGGAGCTTATTGAGAAAACCTATGACAAGTTTTCCGAGAAGGTAGTTATTCTGGTTGATGAATATGACAAACCAATTCTTGACAACATACGGGACAGCGAGAAGGCTCGTTATGCTCGGGATATTTTGAAAAATCTCTATTCTGTAATAAAGGATATGGATGCCTATGTTAGGTTTGTATTTATCACCGGGGTTTCCAAGTTTTCCAAGCTGAGTCTTTTTAGTGGGCTAAATAATCTTGAAGACATCACTGTGGATTCCCGTTATGCGGAGATATGTGGTTATACTCACAGGGATTTAGAAACGGTTTTTTCGGAGCATCTTAAGGGTGCGGATCTTGAGAAGGTACGGCTCTGGTATAATGGTTACAATTATTTTGGCGAAAAGCTTTACAATCCCTTTGATATTCTTCTTTTTATTGCCAAGGGTTTTGAATTCAGAAATTACTGGTGGAGTACAGGCAATCCTTCTTTTTTGATAGATAAGCTTCGGGAGGAGAACTATTACATTCCGGAGCTTGAGGGAGCGGAAATAGCCGAGGAAGCCCTTGACGCCTTTGATGTGGATTACATAGATGTTCTGGCCCTTTTCTGGCAAACGGGGTATTTGACCTTCAAGGACAAACGAGTGAATCGATTCGGGAGAAATGTCTACCGACTTACCATACCCAACCTCGAGATCCGTTTTTCTTTGAATGAGCTCTTTGTGGATTATCTTACCAATCAGAGACACCAGAAGTACCGTTTAAAGGACAAACTAGATGATGCCCTTTACAATGGAGATTTTCCAACATTTATAGAGGCGTTGCAATCCATTTTCGCATCCATTCCTTATCACAACTATGCCAACAATATTATTTCCCAATACGAGGGTTACTACAGCTCAGTGGTTTATGTGTACCTAGCTGCCCTCGGGTATGAAGTAATACCCGAAGATACGACAAATAGAGGGCGAATAGACCTTACAATCAAACTTCCAGATAAGATAGTAATTGTGGAATTCAAGGTTGATAGTTCTGAACCACCTCTTAAGCAGGTTTTTGAAAGGAATTACGCAGACAAGTATAAGGCTGAGGGAAAGCCTATCTATCTTTTGGGAATAGAGTTTGACAGTTCGGAACGTAACATTGTCGCATGGGAGCTTAAGGAACTAGATAATCCTAAATAGGAGGGTCCAATATGGAGAAAATGCTTAAAGATAGGGTATGTTTAATAACCGGTGCAGGAAGGGGCATAGGAAAGGCAACGGCTCTTCTATTTGCCAAAGAAGGAGCAAAACTAGTTTTAAGCGATCTTGATGAAGAACCCCTAACTCAGGCGGCAAATGAAGCAAAGCAATTGGGTGCGGATGTAGTCTATATTACAGGAGATGTCACGGCTGATGGATTTGCAGAGGCCTTTGTAAAAAAGGCCGTAGATAACTTTGGGCCGGACATTCACGTTATCGTCAATAATGCAGGCTATACCTGGGACGGCGTTGTTCACAAGATGACCGATGAGCAATGGGAAGCTATGCTTAAAGTCCACTGCACGGCACCCTTTAGGATAGTGCGAGCCGCAGCACCTTACATACGGGAAAATGCAAAAAAAGAAAAAGCGGCAGGTCAGGTTGTTATGAGGAAGATAATAAACGTGAGTTCTATTGCTGGAACGGACGGAAACGCTGGACAGGCAAATTACTCCACTGCCAAAGCAGGTGTACTTGGATTTACAAAAACTCTCGCCAAAGAATGGGGTCCTCTGAATGTCAATGTAAACGCCGTCGCTTTCGGCTGGATTGAAACAAGGCTTACTCAAGAAAAAACCGATGAAACCGTAATTGAAAAGAACGGAAAAAAGATTCCGATCGGAGTCCCCAAAGAATTCTTAAATATATTTCGCCATATGATTCCCCTCGGAAGACCAGGATCTCCAGACGAAGCAGCCCGTGTAATTTTATTCCTTGCATCTCCCTTATCCGATTATGTTTCCGGACAGGTTATTAAGGTAACAGGTGGGTGGTAAAAAAACAAAGTGAGGTTCGGCCATGATACAACTTGATATGGTGGGCAAAACTTTAGGCCCCTATGAATATAACTACACATGGAAAGATGTAATTCTTTACCATCTGGGTATTGGCGCAAAAGCTAATCAATTAAAATATGTGTATGAAAACGCAAAAGAAGGATTGGTAGTCTGCCCATCCTTTGCTGTAATTCCTGCCTTTAAGCCCTTTGTTGATGCTCTAAAACTATTAAAAGTTGACCTGAAAACGGTACTTCATGGCGAAGAATGGGTTAATCTTTACGGAAGCTTACCGACCAGCGGGAAACTTTTAACCAATGTAACCATTTCGGGAATATATGATAAGAGAAAGGCTGCTCTTATTGTTTTAAAAACCGAGACCTCAAATGAAAGTGGAATAAAGCTTTTTGACACAGAAGCTGTTCTTTACTGTCGAGGGCTCGGAGGATGGGGAGGAGATCCCGGACCGAAAAGAAAGGTCTATCGTCCCCCTGAAAACATGGAACCCGATTTTTCCGTGGAAGAACAAACGGCGGATAATCAAGCGGCTCTATACAGGCTTTCGGGAGATGTAAATCCCTTGCACATTGAT
>JALXAE010000263.1:0-651 GCA_026992355.1 Syntrophobacterales bacterium
AAGCTATTCTTCACCAGCTGTCGAGAGCACGTAATATGTCCGCTATTGTAGCACATTAGTTGTCCGGTTCATACTGTGTCTAAGGAGGTGAGCACGGTATGAGCCGGACAAGGAAGCTACAGGAGATGCGGATGATGTAGTTTGAGGAGATTTTTTCGAAATGGCAAGCGAGGAAATTGACCCAGGAGGATGCGGCTCGTCTTTTGGGTGTAAGCACCCGAACATTTCATCGTTATGCCAGGCGTTATGAAGAGGATTCTGTTGAGGGTTTGTTGGACAAGAGGCTGGATAGGGCTTCATCCAGGGCGGCTCCGGTGGATTAGGTTATAGAGCTTTTGGAGAAGTACAAGAATGGCCATAGGGGATGGTGTGTTAAACATTTTTATTCCTGGTACAAACGATACGGCGGGACGAGGAGTTACACCTGGGTAAAAAACCAGCTTCAGAAGGCAGGGCTTGTAAAGAAGGCACCGGGAAGTGGAAAACATCGTAAGCGTAGAAACAGAGCTGGTTGGCCTGGTATGATGCTTCATCAGGATGGAAGCACCCACGAATGGGTTCCCGGCAAAAAATGGGATCTAATAATTACTATGGATGATGCAACTAATGAACATTATTCAATGTTTTTCGTTGAAGAGGAAGGAACACTGA
>JALXAE010000263.1:661-12258 GCA_026992355.1 Syntrophobacterales bacterium
GGGTTAGGGAAGTTATTGAGCGAAAAGGTTTATTTTCGTCTTTATATACAGACCGAGGGAGTCATTACTGGTACACACCCAAATCGGGAGGTAAAGTAGATAAGTCAAGGCTCACTCAGTTTGGAAGGGCAATGAAACAGTTGAATATTCAGATGATTCCTTCCTATTCTCCCGAGGCCAGGGGTAGGTGTGAAAGGATGTTTTTAACCCACCAGAATAGACTACCGAAGGAATTGGCCTATCACGGGATCACCGATATGGAAAAAGCAAATAAATATCTGAAAGAAATATATCTTCCTGCTTTTAACAAGGAATTTACACAGCCAGCCATGGAGGAAGGCTCTGCCTTTATCCCCTATGTGGGAAATGACCTTAAAGATATACTCTGTGAACAACATGAAAGGATAGTGGGTAACGATAACTGTGTATCCTTTCGGAAAATGAAATTACAAATTCCTCCCAATGCTTATCGGATGCATTATGTCAAAGCAAGGGTAAGGGTGCATAGATATCCCGACAGGACTATGGCAGTTTTCCATGGTCCACGAAAACTGGCAGAATACACTGCTAATGGAACACTCATAAACATTGAAAAGAATAAAAAATCGGCTGCGGCCGGGGGCGCCTCCGACGAGCTACATGGCGGGCCCATTCTCGGCGCCCCCTTATTAAGCACAGCCAACGTGGAGTAATACCGATGGCATATAAAAAAATACCTCCACCTCTGCCATCGCTACAAACCATAATCGGACAATCCATGTGCTACAAAAACCGGACAATTAATGTGTTGCTAACAGCTATTCTTCACCAGCTTGACAGATGGCATAGGGGTCTTATAATGTAATTGAGCTTTCCATGTTAGAGTGGTTGCCTTTGGCTGTTCTAATTTTTTTCGGGAGGTGGCGGAGATGCCCATTTACGAATATGAATGTACTAAATGCGGGAAGATTACAGAAGCAATGCAAAAGTTTTCTGATCCTCCATTAACGGAATGTGAGCATTGTCATGGTCAGCTAAGGAAACTTATATCCATGAGTACATTTCATTTGAAAGGAACTGGCTGGTATGTTACCGACTATGCCAGAAAACGTCAGAGTTCATCACAGTATAGCAACAACAAAGATAAGAATACCTCCAAAAAGACTGATAGTTCGTCCAATTCCGGTAACTAACAATTAGTCATAATATGGAACTGTAAAAAATGTTGGGAAAGCGGGTGTTAAAAGCATCCGCTTTTTTATTTCTATTTGTTCTGGATTTTATTACACATTCTTAGGTATATACAGCCAGGGTTGTGGAGAACCGATTCCTTTAATTTTTTGAGGAGGAGATTATGTGCAAAATAATGAGCCTTTTTCTAACATTAGTTTTTGCGTTTTTTCCTTTAAATTTTTCAGCTCACGCTGCAAAAAAGGAGTTTATTTTTGGTCTTCTATTAGTGGGACCTTATAATGACCATGGATGGAGTCAGGCGCATTATGAGGCAGCAAAAGCTGTAGAAAAAGAACTAGAGGGTGTAAAACTCCTTTACATTGACAAGGTTAATCCTGCTGATAGACCTGGTGTCACAATACCTCAATTGGTTGACGAGCTGGTATCAAAGGGTGCCAAATTTATTATTGCTAACTCTGATGACATGAAAGACGGTATCAGGGAGGCTGCTGAACAGCATCCTGATGTTTATTTTCTCCACATTTCCGGTGACGATGTTCTTACTGGAAAAGCTCCCAAGAACTTGTCCAACCTTATGGGCAAAATGGAATACGGCAAGATGATGGCTGGTTTTGTGGCAGCTATGACGACCAAAACCGGGAAAATTGGTTATCTGGGGCCTCTTGTAAACGATGAAACACGTAGATTGGCCGTTTCATCCTATCTTGGGGCAAAGTACGCTTGGGAAAAAGTTTTAAAGCGTGATCCTAAGAAACTAATATTTCAGGTATCCTGGATTGGTTTTTGGTTTAACATACCAGGGGTTACCGCAGATCCTACTCAGGTTACCCAGAATTTCTTCAATTCCGGTTTTGATGTTGTTATCTCCGGTATAGATACTACAGAAGCTTTGGTAGTAGCCGGCCAGAAACGAAAGGAAGGTAAGAATGTATGGGCCATTCCTTACGATTACAAAGATGCGTGCAACGAGGCTCCTGAGGCCTGTTTAGGGGTTCCGTACTTCAATTGGAAACCCGGCTATATTCATTTTGTAAAATCTGCAATGAATGGCAATTGGAGACAGGAATGGCTTTGGCTTGAACCTGACTGGCATGACATAAATAACCCCGATACAAGTTCAGTAGGGTTTACTCCGGGGCCGGCTTTAAAGCCTGAAGTTAAAAAGGCTCTTGCAGAGTTTCAGAAAAAGCTTGGAGATGGGAGCTTAAATCTTTTCGTTGGTCCCCTTTATTATCAGGATGGTTCGGTTTTCCTCTCAAAGGGTGAACAAGCTACTGACACGAAGATTTGGTATATGAAGCAACTACTTAAAGGTATGATCGGGCCCAGTAGCGCGAAGTAGCTAAAAAAATCTGGATTAGTTCCCGAATGGATGTAGAGTTAAAGCATATTCACAAATATTTTGGGCCTGTACATGCTAACAAAGATATTTCAATAAAATTAAGCTCCGGAACAATTCATGGAATTTTAGGTGAAAATGGAGCAGGGAAAAGCACCTTAATGAAGATACTGGCTGGTTACATTCCCTGCTCCTCTGGGCAAATTCTTATAAACGGAATCCCCGTTAAATACAGTACTCCCACTGAGGCTTTAAAATATCGAATAGGTATGCTCTATCAGGATCCTCTCGATTTTCCGGCTTTAAAAGTTTTGGAAAATTTCGTCCTGGGAATTCCCGACATTCCTTTTTTAAATTCTCAAAAGAGCTTTAAAAAAATGTTTCATGACTTATGTCGACAATTTGGTTTCTCCATAGACCCTGAGAGCTCTGTAAGGCGTTTAACTTTGGGGGAACGGCAACAATTGGAAATAATCAGGTTAGTCGCAGCTGGTGCCTCCCTGATAATTCTCGACGAACCCACCACGGGTATTTCTGTTGCTCAGAAAGAGACACTATTCAGGGCTTTAAGATTTCTTGCCGATGAGGGGAGAATTATTGTTGTAGTTTCTCATAAGTTAGAAGATGTCATGTCACTTTGTGATGTTGTAACGGTATTGGGGCAGGGTGAGGTTGTAGGAGAAGTTGTACAACCCTTTGATCCAAACGAACTTCTCAGGCTGATGTTTAAAGAAATTCCGGCACCAGTACCGCGGTGTACCTTAAAGTGTGGTCATCCCCTTTTGTGGATGGATAGGGTGTCGGCTCCTGGAGGCAGATGTGGGCTAAAGGAGTGTTCGTTTACCGTTAAAGAAGGTGAAATCGTGGGATTGGCGGGTCTTGAAGGAAGTGGCCAAAATCTTTTTTTGAGAGTGGCCAGTGGTCTAGTGGAACCTACTCGTGGAGAAATCTACTTGGGAAAAGAGAAGTTAACTCATAAAGGACGACAGGTTTTTAAAAACAAAGGCATTTGCTTTATTCCTACAGATAGGTTGGCTGAAGGACTTTTCCCTGATCTAACCGTAAGTGAACACTTTGTTTTGACTAAATTTGATGATTCCTTTTTTATTCCCTGGGATAAGGTTGAACAGGTAAGTGTTAACAATATAATCAAATTTTCCATTAAAGGAGATAGCAATTCTAAAGTTTCTACTTTATCTGGAGGCAATCAACAGCGCCTTCTTCTCTCTCTTCTTCCTCAAAATCCAAAACTTATCTTGTTGGAAAATCCAATAAGGGGATTGGATGTTGAATCATCTAGCTGGATTTGGAGTTATCTTCAAAGCTTCTGTTTAAAAGGTACAGCAATAGTTTTTTCATCTTCTGATCTCGATGAAATATTTGGTGTTGCCCATAGGATCGTCGTTTTTTTTGATGGAAAAATTGTGCTTGACTCTCCTCTAGAGGAGGTATCTCTGGAAGAGGTTCATCAAGCTATAGCAGGGGTAACTTAAATAGGGACTACCACGGCATGAAAATAACGGATTGGGTGATTGTCATACTGGCTGTTTTTTCTGTTACAACTGTTGTGCTCTTTTTGGTTGGAGCTCCTCCTATTGATGCCTATATGTTGATATTTAAAGGAGCTTTTGGTTCATGGAGGCATTTTGCCCAGGTTCTAAACGTGTGGATTCCACTTGTCATATGTTCCTGCGGTTTGCTTTTTACTTTTAACATGGGTTTATGGAATATAGGAGTGGAAGGCCAAATAATGCTTGGAGCTGTAGGCTCAACTTTTGTGATCAAAGCCTGCAGCTCGGTTTTCTCTCCTTCTCTTATATTGGTTGTTGCTGGTATTTGCGCTATTTTGGGTGGGGCGTTATGGGCTGTTGCTGCTGGATTTCTTAAGATACGAGGAAACGTTCACGAAATCTTTTCGGGACTTGGCCTTAATTTTGTGGCTCAGGCTCTAATCTTATGGCTAATTTTCGGTCCATGGAAAAGACCGGGCATAGCTTCCATGAGTGGTACGGAGCCTTTTCCGAAGTCCTTATGGTTTCCGGTACCTGCAGGCTGGCGAGTATCCCCCTTCATGATTGGACTGGCGGTTGTCCTACTTCTGGCAACTGCTAAAGTTCTTCAGGCTACACGCTGGGGACTTGTACTCAAGGCTTTGGGAAGCAATGTAAAGGCTGCAGGTGTATATGGCATATCAGTTAATCGCAATTTATTTTTTGCTATGCTTTGTGCTGGAGCCTTTGCCGGTCTGGTAGGTTTTTTTCAAACCACGGTAATCTATCATAGGCTCATTCCAGCCATATCCAGTAATTACGGTTATCTTTCCCTTTTAGTTGTTATGTTGGCTCAATACAATTGGAAACCGGTTCCATTTATTGCTTTGTTGTTTGCAATTTTACAGGTTGGAAGTATTCAGCTGCCTTTAATGCTCCGTATTGACTCATCCTTAAGTGGCGTTATTCAAGGACTTTTGGTTCTTACCGCGATTGGGGTTATGTACGCAAGGAGGCGCAGTTAGTGGAAATATCGTGGGTTTTCTTTACGGCTACTATATTGGCTAGTTCTGCTCCACTCGTAATTGCCAGCCTGGGAGAAACCTTTTCCGAAAAAGCCGGCGTAATAAATTTGTCTCTCGATGGTACCATACTTTTAGGTGCAATGGTCGGTTTTGTAACAGCTTACAAAAGTGGAAGCGTTATTCTGGGGACGCTGGTAGCTGGCTGTTCCGGTGCTGTTGTTGCTTCAATTATCGGAATTTTCAGTATTTTTTGGAGAATACCTCAAGTTGCGATTGGGTTTGTTTTGGCTTTAACTTGTAAGGATCTTGCTTATTTTCTGGGAAGCAACTACACAAGAATTAAAGGTCCCCAGCTTGAAAACCTGCCTATTCCATTTTTATCCAAAATTCCTGTCGTTGGTAATATGCTTTTTTGTCATAATTTGATGACCTACATTAGTTTAGCTCTTATCCCTTTGTCCTGGTTTTATTGCTTCCGAACGAGACCAGGACTGATTTTAAGGGCGGTAGGAGAAAATCCAATAGCCTGTTATGCCAGAGGCTATAAGGTGGGGAAAATTCAGTTTTTTTACGTAGTTTTGGGAGGATTCCTGGTAGGTATTGCGGGGGCGATATACTCTCTCGGTGTCAAACCGGGGTGGGGACGTCCCCAGGGTGCCGAAGGTATTGGCTGGATCGCATTAGCTCTGGTAATCTTTGGTGGATGGCATCCCATAAGAGTTGCCTTTGGTGCATATTTTTTTGGTTTTTTGCAAGCTCTTGGGGTCATATTGCAGAATGTATGGATTAATGTTCCTGCACAACTTTTTCAGGTTGCACCTTTTCCTTTGATGATTTTAGCATTGGTTCTGGTAAATCGACCTACCTTTATGAACAGATTTTTTTCCATGTTTTACTCCCGTCCTCCAGAGGCCCTTGGAAAAATGTTTTCCCTTGAGTAAGTGTTGGAATGTTGTGATATTTTTTTGGTGATGGATATTATGGTTAAAAGGGAATTTTTTAAATTCGACTTATTCGGGACAAACTCTCCATATTTTTTAGCGAATTGCAACACAAGATTGACACTGCAATGTTGGCTGTGTTAATGAGCTTTTTAACTCAAGCCCCCGTAGCTCAGGAGGATAGAGCACGAGATTCCTAATCTCGGTGCCGCAGGTTCGAATCCTGCCGGGGGCACCAAATCTCATATGCGGTATAAAGTAAGTTCTTTATCATTCGCTAAATAATCCAATTATACGCACGATTTTTGTATTGTTCGACAAAAAGGAAAGCTTTGGAAAGGGTATTTTTATTTACACCTTTGGTGAATATCTAAAGCTTTTGCCAAAACGATTTCCACTTTCGCGGAACCAACTGTTAAGACATGGTCTATTAGAAGGGACCTTGATTTTACTGGAGCCCGCGACCGGATTTGAACCGGTGACCTGCTGATTACGAATCAGCTGCAAAGACTTTCCCTCAAAATCCCTCATCTTCCCAAATCATTGACATATAAGGTTTTTTAGGGTACCGCTTATCGTGTGATATTCCCAAAATATCCCTCGCCCAAGTTTGTCAAAATTTGCTGTAACATATTGAAATTACTTGATGCTCTAGTTATTTTCGTCACTACAGATTTGATTTACTTAATCTTTTTAATAGTTTGGAGTGATCTTAGAGATATTCCTAAAGCCTTGTAAATCTCCATAACAAAATGTAGCATTACGCTTTTTTAGTAGTAATTAAGCATGGTTAGATTATCAAATTGGGGCATTTTGGAAAACTTGAGCTCCGATCAGTATTCTGAAAAAATGGAAAGGTCGAAATTGGGTTTTCCAACAACCTGTTGAAACTTAATAATGAACCACCCCGTGGCAAAACCCCGGGGTGGTTCCAGATTAGAACCCCTGAGGGGCTTTACTGCAGAAACCCCCTTGTTAGAAACACCGCCATCTGGGCACGGGTTACACTGCTGTAAGGACAATACAGTGGCGGATAACTGCTACACCCACTGGTTATTCCGAGCTCTGAGAACTTCTCTATGTACCGGCAGAAAGCATCTCCCACACTCCATGCATTTACATCATCAAACACCCAACCTGTGCAACTCGCCGAAGGCTGTTCACCCAGTGCCTTCGTTATAAACACTGCCATCTGGGCCCTCGTTATTTCATCATTTGGACAGTACATAGCCTCATTCTGAGGTGTAGATGGGTCATCTGCCTTACAGCCTGAGGTTATCCCAAGGGTGGCAAATTTCTCTATGTATCGGCAGAATCCCTCTCCTACCGTCCGGGCATTTACATCGCTGAATACATTGCCCGTGCATGTAGCAGATGGTGCCTCGCCCATTGCCTTCAGTATGAAGACCGCCATTTGCGCCCTGGTTACATACGAATCAGGACAATAGTTATTAGGTCCACAGCCTGAAGTTATTCCCCTATGGTAGAGACTGTTTATGAACTCAAAGGCCCAGTGCCCTGGCGGAACATCATCAAAGACCTGCTCTGTTACATCCTCAAACTCTGCGGTGCAGGTCTTGTCTGCATCCATCGTTACATCACAGGTCCTATTTGTCCCGCAGTCTGAACAGTCTCCCGACCAACCACTGAACGCACTGCCTGTGTCTGCTGTGGCAGTAAGGGTTACCAAAGTGCCACTGGAAAAGGAGCCACTACAGGTATTGCCACAGTTTATTCCTGAAGGATTGCTTGAGACCGTGCCATATCCTGTGCCTGATTTGGTTACTGAAAGTGTGTAAGTGTCTATCTCAAAGACTGCATTGATTGTATGGTCTGAGATAATGTTGTCAAAGGTATAACTGCTTATTGCTCCCTGCGATACTCCATCTACTACCACATCCTTTATGTGGTAACCTGTGTCAGGCGTTATGCTGAAGGTCTTACTGCCTCCACAGTTCACACTTACACTGCCAGAAGGACTGATGCTTCCACCTCTGCCTGCACTGGCCGTTATCGTGTAGGTCTTTACCGCAAAGTAGGCCACAACAGTGCAGTCCTTGGTAACTGAATTGGTGGTATAAATATTGCCGTTTAGACTACCACCGCAGGTGCCCCCTACACTGTCTATCTGGTAACAACTATCCGGCATTAAGGTAAACTGCACCTGGCTACCATAGCTTACCGTCTGTGGTGTGGAAGGACTTATACTGCCCTGACCACTTCCAACTGAAGGAGTAACCGTAAACTGTTGAATTTCAAATTGTGCATTGCACTCTTTGTCTGCGTTCATTGTTATATCACAGGTCCTATTTGTCCCGCAGCCTGAACAGTCTCCTGACCAACCACTGAACGCACTACCTGCATCTGCTGTGGCAGTAAGAGTTACCAAAGTGCCACTGGAAAAGGAGCCACTACAGGTACTGCCACAGTTTATTCC
The DNA here is from genome assembly GCA_026992355.1 of Syntrophobacterales bacterium. GTDB lineage: Bacteria > Desulfobacterota > Syntrophobacteria > Syntrophobacterales > Thermodesulforhabdaceae > JALXAE01. The sequence continues at coordinate 9,067 of JALXAE010000263.1, forward strand.
TGAAGGATTGCTTGAGACCGTGCCATATCCTGTGCCTGATTTGGTTACTGAAAGTGTGTAAGTGTCTATCTCAAAGACTGCATTGATTGTATGGTCCGAGGTAATGTTGTCAAAGGTATAACTGCTTATTGCTCCCTGCGATACTCCATCTACTACCACATCCTTTATGTGGTAACCTGTGTCAGGCGTTATGCTGAAGGTCCTACTGCCGCCACAGTTCACACTTACAGTGCCAGAAGGACTGATACTCCCACCTGTGCCTGCACTGGCCGTTATCGTGTAGGTCTTTATCGCAAAGTGGGCCACAACAGTGCAGTCCTCGGTAATTGAATTGGTGGTATAAATATTACCGTTTAGACTGCCACCGCAGGTGCCCCCTACACTGTCTATCTGATAACAACTATCCGGCGTTAAGGTAAATTGCACCTGGCTACCATAGCTTACCGTCTGTGGTGTGGAAGGACTTATACTGCCCTGACCACTTCCAACTGAAGGAGTAACCGTAAACTGTTGAGTTTCAAATTGTGCATTGCACTCTTTGTCTGCGTTCATTGTTATATCACAGGTCGTATTTGCCCCGCAGCCCGAACAGTCTCCTGACCAACCATCAAACACACTCCCAGCATCCGGCTGAGCTGTAAGAGTCACTACCGAATCTTTTTGAAAAGAAGCAGAGCAGTTTGCACCACAATCTATCCCTGAAGGATCGCTAGTTACAGTTCCGCTTCCTGTGCCCGATTTCGCCACAGTCAGTGTTTGCATCTGAACCATGGCTCTTATCTCAGCTTCAGAAAGAGCATAATCGTATATTTTTATTTCATCCAGGGCTCCTGTAAAATATTTATGCCCACTCGCAAAGTAATAGGAATGAGCTATTGTTATTGGAATATCTGTTACCAACTGTTCACCTGGATCAGGATCGGCACATTCTGCAACCTTTTTGCCGTCTACATAAAGGTAGCTCATACCACTTCCGGTTGCATCTCTTACTAGAACGACCAAATGCCACCTACCGTCCGCCAAATCCAAGTCCCTAGCATGCATTTCACATCTGCCACTGTCGTCTATAATTCTATATCCAGCTTCTAAATTGTTGCCTTCGCGCATAAATATACTAAAGCCCTTTAATCCCCACCTGGTACCCTTACCAGCATAAATAATCGGATTGGGTAAATCATAATCTGTATTAAACCACACAGCTACGGTGAAGTCTTTCAAGGTAAACACATGATTCACCTCAATAAAATCATCGATTCCATTAAAATCAAAAGCCTTGCCAGCATAACCATCAACACACTGAGGCTCACCGTGTACTTTCCCATCAACGCCGTTTCCGCTGTCGTCATGAGCTTTGCATGAGTCAAAAGTATAATGAAGTACAAGTCCTGACTTATATTGTTTATACAGAGAAAATATTTCCTGCTCTGTTAAGGCCTGCTTGTATATTCTCAGTTCATCCAGCTGTCCCTTAAACCTCGAACCTCCCGACCTGTCGAGTCCCAACCTCAAATCAGGACTCCCTTCAAAAAACGCGCTTATCCAACGTTCTCCATCGTATGCCCACTGACCAGCCAACTTACCGTCTTCGTAAATCTTAATATTTGTGCCGTCGAAGGAACCACACACAAAATGCCATTTGTTTATGGAAACATTCTCCGATCCGCAAACGTGTTTCTCATACTCATAGCTTCCATCTGTCTTCAGAGGATGAACTCCAAACACAAAACTGTTCTGTAACTGACCACCATTATTCACACAGCGATGGAACATATAGGAAATATGAAAAGACTCTCCATCTTTCCAAGCATTTACTATGGATTGATTCTGAGTGGAATCCTCAAGTTTGATCCATGCGCAGACAGTTACGTATTTATGTGTAAAGAAATCTGGAAGGTCAACATAGCCACCGTTCCCATCAAAGTGCAAAGCCTTGCCAGATACCCCATCAACGCAACCTACACTCCCATTGAAATTTCCATCGTTCCCGTTTCCGCTGTCGTCGTGAGCATCACAAGAATCAAAACTGTAGTAGGCAATCGGATTAGCCCCGTGTTCTGAAGAAAATGTGGCACTACACTGTTTATTTGAACTCATTGTAATTGGACAAGTTTTATTTTTTGCACAGCCGGAACAATCTCCTCCCCAACCGTCGAAAACACTCCCTGCCTTCGGAGTTGCCGTAAGGGTTACCACTGAATCCTTCTGAAAAGATGCTGAACAACTTCCGCCGCAATCAATACCACCAGGATTGCTTGAGACCGTACCATCTCCTGTGCCCTCCTTCGTAACTATCAAAGTGTATTCGTTCGACGGAGCCTGATTGAACGTTGCCGTACAACTCTTGTCTGAATCCATCATTACCGGGCAACTCTGTGAATTCCCACATGCACTGCAAGCTCCTCCCCAGCCAACAAATACACTTCCTGCTTCTGGAGTTGCCGTAAGGGTTACCAAAGTACCCTCGTCAAAAGATGCTGAACAACTTCCGCCACAGTCAATACCACCGGGATTGCTTGAGACCGTACCATCTCCTGTGCCCTCCTTCGTAACCGTCAGAGTGTATTCGTTCGGTGGAGCCTGATTAAATGTTGCTGTACAACTCTTGTCTGAATCCATCGTTACCGGGCAACTCTGTGAATTTCCACATGCACTGCAAGCTCCTCCCCAGCCAGCAAATACACTTCCTGCTTCTGGAGTTGCCGTAAGGGTTACCAAAGTACCCTCGTCAAAAGATGCTGAACAACTTCCGCCACAATCAATGCCAGCGGGATCGCTTGATACCGTCCCATTTCCTGTGCCTTTCTTAGTAACCGTCAGAGTGTATTCATTCGGCTGATTTTGCCTTGTCGTAAACCTCCACACACTTGACCATGACCCAGAACCGCAGCTGTTCTTCGCTCTCACCCTCCAGTAATAGGTTGTCCCCTGATTTAAAGAAGGTGATACCGTCCACTGACTGCTTGTCACATTCTGATCCACCACAACATTAGAACAACTGCTGTCACTGCATACCTGCACATCATACGAACTGGCTCCAGATACTGACGACCAATCCAAAGTTGGACTGGTCGACACATCCGTAGCCCCATTGGACGGGCTCGAAAGAGAAGGCGCATCTGGCTTGGAACACTTCGTCGTAAACCTCCACACACTCGACCATGAACCCCAACCACAGCCATTCTTCGCACGAAC